>JAHEXN010000118.1 GCA_023252095.1 Actinomycetes bacterium
TCGAGGGGGCGGACCGCCGTGACGGTCGTGAGCGCGTGCACCTCCGCGCCGTTCTGCTCGGCGAGGTAGAGGTAGTTCTTGACGAGCGTGTTCTTGGCGTTGTGCCGACACCCGGTCATGCACTCGCCGCAGTTGATGCAGGCGTTGCGGTCGGGGCCGGCGCCACCGAAGTAGGGGTCGCCCATGTCGGCACCCTGCTCGTCGCCAAACAGCACGCCGACCGGCGTGTGGTGGAACGTGCCCTCGACGCCCATCTCCGTGGCGACCTGCTTGATCAGCCGGTCGGCCTCGGTCTCGTAGGGGTAGATGCTGACGCCGAGCATGCGCTTGGCCTGGTTGTAGTACGGTGCCAGCTCGGCGCGCCAGTCGGTGATGTGGCCCCAGGCCGCGTCCTTGTAGAACGGGTCGAGCGGCTCGTACAGCGTGTTGGCGTACACGAGCGACCCACCGCCGACGCCGGCGCCGGACAGGATCAGGACGTCCTTGAGCTTGTCGATGCGCTGGATGCCGTAGCACCCGATCTGCGGCATCCAGAGGAACTTGCGCAGGCGCCACGAGTTCTTGGCGAAGTCCTTGTCCTCGAACCGCTTGCCGGCCTCGAGCACCGCGACCTTGTAGCCCTTCTCGGTGAGCCGGAGGGCCGACACGCTGCCGCCGAAGCCGGAGCCGATCACGATCACGTCGTAGTCGAAGTCCCCACCGTCGAGGCCGTCGTCCATGGAGTCCAGGATCTGGTCAGTCATGCAGCTCTCCTTCTCAACGGCGGACGGTCGTGCGGCGCAGGACGCGCAGCAGGAACGTCAGGACCGCAGCGTACGGCTTGGCGGGGATCACGGCCGGTCCCGCGACGGGCAGGAGGCGCTGGACGCCCACCGACTGGGTCTCGGTGTAGCGGTAGTAGCCCTCGTCGCCCTGGCGACGCCCCGTGCCCGAGGTGCGCATGCCGCCCATCGGCGCGTCGACACTGCCGAACGTGGCGCCGAAGCCCTCGTTGATGTTGACCGTGCCGGCCTTGATCCGCGGCGCGATCCCGCGGGCCAGCCGGACCGGGCCGAAGATCGAGGCATTGAGGCCGTACTCGCCCTCGTTCGCGAGCGCGACGGCCTCGTCGACGCTGGTGTAGCGGTAGAGCGAGACGACCGGGCCGAAGGTCTCCTCGGCGAAGCACTCGGCCGCCTCGCTGACGCCCTCCAGCACGGTGGGCTCGAAGAAGTACGGCTCGAGATTGGGACGCGCCTTGCCGCCGGCGAGAACGACCGCACCGTTGGCGACCGCGTCGTCGACGTGCTTCGTGACGGTCTCGAGCTGGCTGGCCGAGACGAGCGACCCCATGTCGACGTCCCAGTCGAGGGACGCGCCGAGGCTCATCGCCGCGACGCGACGCACGAACGCGTCCCGGAAGTCGTCGTAGATCGAGTCGTGCACGTAGAGCCGCTCGATCGAGACGCACAGCTGGCCAGCCGACGAGAAGCACGCGCCGACCGCACCTTCCGCTGCCTTCTCGATGTCGGCACCGGGCAGCACGATCATGGGGTTCTTGCCGCCGAGCTCGAGCGAGTAGCCGACGAGCCGCTCGGCCGCAATCTTGGCGATGCCCGTGCCGGTCGCGGTGGAACCGGTGAAGCAGATGTAGTCGGCCTGCTGCACGATCGCGGTGCCCACGACCGAGCCCGCACCGCTGACCATCTGCCACACGTCGGCCGGGACACCCGCCTTGCGCAGCAGCTCCAGGGCCGCGAGCGCCGTGAGCGGGCTCTGGCTGTCGGGCTTCTGGACCACGACGTTGCCCGCCGCGATCGCGGGCAGGCCGTCGGCCAGGGCCATCGTGAGCGGGTAGTTCCAGGGGCTGATGATGCCCACGACGCCCTTCGGGACGTGGTGCACCGTGATCTGGGTGATGAACGGGAACACCCCGACGCCACGGCGCGATCCGGCGAGGTGGCGCAGGCGACGGCCGTAGTACCGGGCCGTGAGCGCGAGGTGCAGGACCTCGTCGTACGCGTGCTTGCGGGTCTTGCCGGACTCGAGCTGGATCAGATCCATGAGCTCGTTCTGGTGGGCGAGCACGAGGTCGTGCAGGCGCAGCAGCATGCCGGCGCGGTCGCGGACCGAGGTCGAGGCCCAGCGGGGCTGGATCGCGCGGCCCGCGTCGAAGGCGTCGTCGACGTCGCTCGGGCTCGACACCGGGACCTCGGCGAGGGACTCACCCGTGAAGGGGGTCGACGTCGTGCGGACCTCGCCCGTCGGATCAGGGAGGTCAGCTCGGCCGCGCGGGCCGCAGTGATCGGCGCGTCGCCGACAAGAGCGGAGGCGCCCGGACGAACGGAAGTGGTCGACATGGGGGCGAGCATACCGCCGGTATGTGAACTGTGCCATCCTCGCAGGTCAGGCGCTTCGCTCGGTCGACGATCGACTCGTCAGACCGAGATGCGGCGCGCTGGACCGAGTGTGCGCCGCTCCGCCAGCATGGGGTGCCGGGCCCGAGTGACTGCGACGAGGCCGAGGTCGAGGTCGGCGATCGCGACGCCCTCCTTCCCGTCGGCGACTGATGCGAGGGTGCGCCCCTCCGGGTCGTGAATCGCAGCGCCGCCGGTGAACTCGGCGTCACCGCACCGCCCCACGAGCGCACCCACGGCCACGAAGAATCCGTTGTCGAGCGCTCGGGCACGGGTGTAGAGGTCACGCCGGTGCTCGCTCCCCGCGTAGTACGCGACGGAGGCCGCGTACAGCACTGCCCCCGCGTCGGCCGCGGCGCGACCGTGCTCCGGGAAGCACGTGTCGTAGCAGGTCGCCAGCGCGACGGGGCCGGCAGCGAGGTCGAGCACCGTGCCGACCTCCCCGGGCTGGAACCAGTCCTGCTCGCCGCCCGAGAGGTGCTGCTTGTCGTACACGTGACTGATCTCGGTGCCGCCGAACGCGAGGGTCGCGAGGAGGGGCCGGGACCCCTCCGCCACGGCGGCCCCGGCCAGCACGACCAGGCCGGCTGCGGCGGCCGCCTCCTGCAGCGGCGCGAGACGCGGGTCGTCCGCGGTGATGACCGCCGGCGGAAGGGTGTAGCCCGTCAGGAAGAGCTCCGGCAGGACGAGGAGCGCCGCTCCCGCGGCCTGGGAGACCGCCTCGACCGCGGTCTGCACGTTGGCGTCGACGTCACCGGCCACCGACGTCAGCTGGGCCACCGCGACCCTCACGACTCCACTTCCTCCGCCAGGTCCTTCGCGAAGCAGACCGACTCCGGAACGGACAGGTAGGGCTCGAAGACCGGCACCTCGGTGAATCCGGTCGCCCGGTACAACGCGATCGCGGCGGTCTGTCGCAGACCCGTGTGCAGGAGAAGCCGCGGGGCGCCCGTCGCCCGGGCTCGATCCTCGAGCTACTCCAGCAGCAGACGCCCGTAGCCACGCCCGCGGGCCCCAGGAACCACGAACATCCGCTTCGCCTCGACGTCCTCACCCAACCGACGCAGCGCTCCGGTACCGACGACGAGGTCGGCCTGGTGCAGCAGCAAGGTGGCGAGGACCGTGGCCGGGTCGATCAGCTCGGCGGGCGCCTCAGCGTCGCGGCGCGCCACTCCGTAGAGCGCGAGCCTCTCGGTCACCATCGCCTCCCGAAGTCGTGCGACGGTCTCATCATCGGGCGCGACTTCCGTGACCCCGACCGGCCTCACCCGACGACGACCTCGACCCGCTGGAACTCCTTGAGCTCGGTGTAGCCCGTCGTGGCCATCGCACGCTTCAGGGCGCCGATGAGGTTCATCGTGCCGTCCGGCACGGTCGAGGGACCGAAGAGCACCGACTCCAGGGTGCCGATCGTGCCGAACTCGACGCGCTGGCCACGCGGGAGCTCCGCGTGCCACGCCTCGGCGCCCCAGTGGAAGCCACGGCCCGGCGCCTCGTGGGCGCGGGCCAGCGGGGAGCCGATCATGACGGCGTCGGCACCGCACGCGACCGCCTTGGCGATGTCGCCGCTGCGACCGATCGACCCGTCGGCGATGACGTGCACGTAGCGACCGCCCGACTCGTCAAGGTAGTCGCGACGCGCCGCGGCGACGTCGGCGACGGCCGAGGCCATCGGCACCGAGATGCCCAGGACCGACCGCGTCGTGTGGGCCGCACCGCCGCCGAACCCGACGAGCACGCCGGCGGCACCGGTGCGCATGAGGTGCAGCGCAGCCTGGTAGGTCGCGCAGCCGCCCACGATGACCGGGACGTCGAGCTCGTAGATGAACTCCTTGAGGTTCAGCGGCTCGGCCTGGCCGGAGACGTGCTCGGCCGACACGGTCGTGCCGCGGATCACGAAGAGGTCGACGCCGGCGCGCACGACGACGTCGGCGAACTGCTTGGTGCGTTGCGGCGAGAGCGCGGCAGCCACCGTGACCCCGGCGTCGCGGATCTCCTGCAGCCGGCTCACGATGAGCTCGGGCTTGATCGACTCGGCGTAGATCTCCTGCATGCGGGCGTTCGCCGCGACGGTGTCGAGACTCGCGATCTCCGCCAGCAGCGGCTCCGGGTCGTCGTACCGGGTCCAGAGACCCTCGAGGTCGAGCACGCCCAGCCCGCCGAAGCGCCCGAGGGCGATCGCGGTGGCCGGGCTCATGACCGAGTCCATCGGCGCGGCCAGCACCGGCAGGTCGAAGCGGTACGCGTCAATCTGCCAGGCCGTCGAGACCTCCTCGGGATCGCGCGTGCGCCGACTCGGCACGATCGCGATGTCGTCGAAGGAGTACGCCCGGCGTCCGCGCTTCGCGGCTCCGATGTCGAGGTCAGCCATGCCGCCCACCCTATCGGCGCGGGGTCGTGACTCGGCCCCTTGAGGTGCGACGAGGAACGAGGAGCCTCGAAAGGGGTACCTCAGCCGGCCCAGGTTTCGAGGCTCGCGCCGCAGGCGGCACTCACACCTCAACCACCGGTGGTGACCACGTGCCGAGCGAAGCGAGGCTGAGTCGCCTGCGACTCGCTCTGGCGAGTTGCAGGAATGAGCGCGTCGACTCAACTGGCGGGGGTGTTCTCCGCCAGGTCCTTCAGGTTGAGCAGCTGGCGCCGCGCCATGGGGAGGTCGCCCAGGCTCATGAGCGTGGCCAGGCCACGCGGGGGCCGGCTGGCGATCTTGAGCAGGAGGCGGGTCGTCCCGTCGCCGACCGGCTCAAGGCGGTACGACATCGTGGCGCCCATGATCGTCGCGGTCAGCTCACGTCCGGGATCGACGGCCAGGACCCGACCCACGCTGCGTCCGGCGGAGGCAGTGAACGGGTCGCCGACCTGAGGTTCGGGCAGGTCCGCGAGGACGCGGGGCGAGCGCCGGCCGAGGTTGTCGATCCAGTCATAGGAGTAGGGCGCCAGGCGGATCTGCCGCACCCACAACCAGACGACCTCGGGTGCCGCGGCGACGGTGACGCCGCGCCAGGCTCGCAGTGTCGGCCGCGCAACGAACGCGTCGCACCCGTAGACGAGCCGGGTCTCCGCGACCGTGACGCCCCAGCGGTCGACGAGCACGGTACTGCCGACCCGCCGTCAGCGACCAGCGTAGTTGGGGGCCTCGACGGTCATCTGGATGTCGTGCGGGTGCGACTCCTTGAGCCCGGCCGACGTGATGCGGACGAACTTGCCCTTGGTCTGCAGGTCGCCGATCGTGCGGGCGCCGACGTAGAACATCGACTGGTGCAGGCCGCCCACGAGCTGGTGGGCGACGGCACCGACCGGACCGCGGTACGCGACCTGGCCCTCGATGCCCTCGGGCACGATCAGGTCGTCGCTCACGACGTCGGCCTGGAAGTACCGGTCCTTGGAGTACGACTTCTTGCCGCGGGAGGCCATCGCGCCGAGCGAGCCCATGCCGCGGTACGACTTGTACTGCTTGCCGCCGACGAAGATCAGGTCGCCGGGGCTCTCCTCGCAGCCCGCGAGCAGCGAGCCGACCATGACGGTGTCGGCACCGGCGACGAGCGCCTTCGCGATGTCACCGGAGTACTGCAGGCCGCCGTCGGCGATGACCGGGACGCCGGCCGGACCGGCCGCGAGCGACGCCTCGTAGACCGCGGTGATCTGCGGGACGCCGACACCCGCGACGACGCGCGTGGTGCAGATCGAGCCCGGGCCGACCCCGACCTTGACGGCGTCGACACCGGCGTCGACGAGCGCCTGGGCGCCGTCGCGCGTGGCGACGTTGCCACCGATGATCTGGACGCCGTCGAACGCACGGTCGTCCTTGATGCGGCGGATCATGTCGAGCAGCAGACGGGCGTGGCCGTGCGCGGTGTCGACGACGAGCACGTCGACGCCGGCCTCGCGCAGCTGGTTGGCACGCTCCCAGGAGTCGCCGAAGAAGCCGACCGCGGCGCCGACCATGAGACGTCCCGACGAGTCGTTGCTGGCCATCGGGAACTGCTCGGACTTCACGAAGTCCTTGACCGTGATGAGGCCGGCGAGCTTGTCGTCGGCGTCGATGATCGGGAGGCGCTCGCGCTTGTGCTGGCGCAGCAGCGACTGGGCCTCGTCACGGGTGATGCCGACCTGACCCGTGATGAGCGGCATGGGGGTCATGACGTCGCCGACGTGGGTGCTGGCCCACTCCGCGACCGGGGTGAACCGTAGGTCGCGGTTGGTGATGATGCCGATCAGCGTGCCGTCCTCGTCGACGACGGGCAGGCCGGAGACCCGGTACTCACCGCACTTCGCGTCGAGGTCCTCGAGCGTGGCCTTCGGGCCGATCGTGACGGGGTTCGGGATCATGCCCGTCTGCGTCCGCTTGACGAGGTCGACCTGGTAGGCCTGGTCCTCGATCGAGAGGTTGCGGTGCAGGATGCCGATGCCGCCCTCGCGCGCCATCGCGATCGCCATGCGCGACTCGGTGACGGTGTCCATCGCGCTCGAGAGCAGCGGGATGCGCAGCGTGAGCTCGCGCGTCAGGCGAGCGGTCGTGTCGACCTCGCTCGGGATGACGTCGGTCTCGCCGGGCAGCAGCAGGACGTCGTCGTAGGTGAGTCCCAGCGTCTGGAACTTGTCGGGGATGCCACCACTCATGACGCCATCGTACGTCCGCGGCGCGAGTGCTCCGTCACGGATCGAGCGCGACGAGCGACACGTCCGCCGGGACGCGGCCGACGCGCGACAGCGGCAGGAGCCGCACGGCGAGGCGCGCGCGCACGTCGTCGGCCGGGACCCAGCCGAACGAGCGCGAGTCGGTCGACGCGTCCCAGTGGTCGCCAAGCACCCAGTACGAGCCCTCGGGCACCTGCGCATCCGCCGCCGCGACCTGCTCGGCGCCGTCCGACCCGCAGCACGCCGCGACCGACGAGACGTCGTCGCCCCACGCGGCGTTCTCCACGACGTACCAGTCCGACGACCCGGCCGGGCGGACGAGCACGCGAGGCACCGCCCCGCCCTCGATCCGGACGGTGTCGCCGGGCAGACCGATGACTCGTTTCACGACCGTCGTGCCCACGGCCTCGATCGACGCCTCGACGAGGTCGAACCGTTCCACGTCCCCGAACGGGTCGATCAGGACGCGGTCGCCCGTGCGCAGGGTGGGTTCCATGCTGGCGCCCTCGACGCGGACCGAGAAGGTCAGGGCCGCAGCGGCCGCAGCGAACGTCACGACCAGCGCGACGACCGAGACGATCGCGACCCGCCGCAGCCAACGACGCCGGTGGACCGGTTCGGCTCGACGCCGACCGCCGCGCGCGCTGCTGTGCATGCGGCGCACGCTAGCGCAGGGCCGGGTCGTCCCGCCTGCGCTGACGGGCTCCGCAGGCGGCGGCAGCAGGCGCCGATCGGCAGGGCCAAAAGACCAGGTCTAGACCCGTAACTGTGAGTTATGCCACGATGCGTCTGCCGGCGGGTCCGGGGCTTGAGGGAGCCCCAGTTGTGGACTCGGCCGCGTGAGGGAGTCATCACCGATCCAGCACGTCATGCCATGCCGGCGTGTCGTGGCCGCACCTGCGGTCACACCGTCACGAGGAGCAACACATGAGGGAAAAGGGAATGGGTCGCACGCGACTCCGTCGTTTCGCGGCTGTCACCGTGCCAGCCACGATTGCGAGCGCCGGCCTGGGGCTGGCGATCGTGCAGGGAATGGTCTCGGCCACGTTGTCGTCGGCCAATGGATTCGACCTGGTGACCGACGGCCTGACGGCGGACACGCTCGCCGTGGCCCCGGGCACGGCCCAGGTCGCCGGCAGCGCCAACGGTGCGGCGACGGCTCTGGCCCGGGTGGGCGGGGCCGAGCTCGAGCGCATGTGCGTGGGCGTCAACCAGGCGCTGCCGATCTCGGTCCTCGGACTGAACCGGCTGGGTCTGGACGTCATCTCGCAGGACACGTCGGTCGAGCTCGACAACGTCGACCTCAACGCGTCCGACCTCACGGCGGGCAACTCGGTGCTCAACGACACGACGATCGGTGTCGCCCAGAGCGAGACGGCCTTCGCGGCCACGGCCGGCCAGCCCGCGGCCTACTCGGCCAACGGCTTCGCGCTGCAGTCGACCAACGTCGACATGGACGAGGTCGCGTCGAAGGCGTACGCCGTGACGCTGAGCGGTGGGCTCTCGCTGAGCGGCCTGTCGCTCAAGCCGTCACTGCCGGCCAGCGCCAGCACGCCGACCTGCGGCTCGTTCTGAGCCGCAGCGCCACCTGCTGAACAGCCTCGTCCGTCCCGGCGCCCTCGCCGGGACGGACGAGGCCACCCACCCCTGCGAGGAGCCCCCATGCGCGAAGCAATGATCGATCCCACGACCACCGCCGTCCCCCCGACCTCCACCCCCCAGGCCGAGGTCATCGAGACCGACGCCGCGGAGACCCCCACTCCGGAGACCCACCCCACGGCGCCGCTCGGCCCCTGGCAGCGGTTCACCCGCTGGCGCCGCACCCGCCCCTTCTGGGGCGCGATCGTGCTGTCGCTCGACGCCTGGTTCATCATGGTCCCGGTCATCGGTGGCGACCTGGCGATCCTGATCGAGATGGGCATCGGCGGCATCTCGAGCTGGCTGATCGGCCTCAGCATGATCGCGGCGGCCGTCACGGCGCTCGTGAAGCCTGCCCACCGGCACTTCCCCGCGATCGTCGCGAGCCTGATGTCGGTCGCATCGCTCCCACTGGCCAATCTCGGCGGCTGGCTCATCGGCGTGATCCTGGGCATCGTCGGCAGCGGGATGGTCTTCGCCTGGGAGCCGTACTCGGACCGCCAGCTCGCGCGCTTCGCGGCGCGGGACGAACGACGCCAGGCGCGGCGGGCGGCACGCCGCTCCGGTCGCGCCGGGGCCAGGGCCGACCGGTGACCGGGACGAACCCCCGCGCCACGCGCCGCCGGTCCCCGCGTGAGCGGGTCTCCCGAGGCACCACCGTGCTCCGCGAGCGCCTGCAGTCCAGGACCGACGACATGCTGGCCCGCTCCAGCACCGGGCGCC
>JAHEXN010000119.1 GCA_023252095.1 Actinomycetes bacterium
CCGAGTCGCGCGGCAAGGCCGATCGCCTCGAGACCGACGCCCGCATCCGCGCGCAGAAGCTCGACGACGAGACCAAGCAGCGTCGTGAGCAGGCGCTGGCGAGCATCGAGCGTGAGCGCTACGAGGCCCAGCGCGAGGTCGAGCACCTGCGCGCCTACGAGCGTGAGTACCGTGCGCGTCTGAAGAACTACTTCCAGACGCAGCTCGAGCAGCTCGCCTCGTCGGACAACACCCCCGAGGCCAGCGCTGCTCCGGCGAGCAACGGCACGGGCGAGCAGGCTCCCCGCCGCATGCGGTCGCTGCTCGGCGACGACGACGTCTGAGACGTCCCCGGTCGGTAGTACGAGGGGCCCTCACCAGCGCAAGCTGGTGAGGGCCCCTCGTCGTGGAGTTGCCAGATTTGGTGGCCAATGAGTCACATGGTCGCTCCGTTGTGACCCAATGAGCACCAAACCTGGCGCAGCGGTCAGGCCTTCGTGACGGCGAAGCCGAGCCCGATCTCGTCGTCGGTGAACGGGAGCCCGGCGCTGTCCTCGACCCGGTCGACCTCGAGCGCCAGGACCTCGTCGGCGATCTCGCGGCCGTGCACCTCGATGGCCTCGGCCACCGCGGCGGAGCCGCCCCAGCGCAGGGTGATGCGGTCGGTGATGTCGAAGCCGGACGACTTGCGAGCCTCCTGCACGGCGCGGATGACCTCACGGGCCAGGCCGGCGCGGCGCAGCTCGTCGTCGAGCTCGAGGTCGAGCGCGACGGTCTCGCCCTGGTCGTTGACGACCGACCAGCCCTCGCGGGGCCGCTCCGAGACGATCACGTCGTCGAGGGTGATGTCGACGGACTCGCCGTCGACCTGGACCGTGGCCGTTCCGCCGCCCTGGAGCGTGGTGGCGAGCTGCGTCGGGTCGGCGGCGGCGATGGCCTCGGCCACCCGCGGCGTCTGCTTGCCATGACGCTTGCCGAGGGCGCGGAAGTTGGCCTTGACCGAGTGGTCGACCAGCGCACCGCCAGCCTCTCCGAGGGCGTCGAGACGTCCGACGTTGAGCTCCTCGCAGACCTGCGCGCGCAGCTCCTCGCCGAGGCTCTGCCAGGCCGTGGAGGCGATCAGGGCGCGGCGCAGCGGCTGCCGGACCTTGGCCTTGGCCTCGGCCCGTGCGGCGCGTCCGAGCTCGGTCACGCGGCGCGCGAGGTGCACCCGCTCGTCGAGCCCGTCCACGACCACCGAGGGATCGGCGACGGGCCAGGCGGCCAGATGGACCGAGGCCGTGGCCGACGGGTCGACCGGCCGCACGACGTCCTGCCAGACCCGCTCGGTGATGAACGGCACCAGCGGCGCCATGAGGCGCGTGAGCACGTCGATCGTCTCGTGCAACGTCGCGAGCGCGGCGGGATCGCCCGCCCAGAAACGACGGCGCGAACGGCGGACGTACCAGTTCGACAGGTCGTCGACGAAGCGCGCGATGCGGGCACCGGCGGACTGCGTGTCGAACTGCTCGAGATCGGCGGTGACGTCGGCCGTGAGCACCTGCAGCTGCGAGAGCACCCACCGGTCGAGCACGTCGCGGTCGGCCGGGGCGGGCGCGTCCTGACCGGGCGACCAGCCCGCCGCGCGGGCGTAGAGCACGTGGAAGGCCACGGTGTTCCAGTACGTCAGCAGGACCTTGCGCACGATCTCGGTGAGCGTGACGTGGCCGATGCGGCGCGCCGACCACGGCGAGCCCGAGCAGGCCATGAACCACCGGAGCGCGTCGGCGCCGTGCTCGTCCATGAGCGGCATCGGCAGCAGGATGTTGCCGAGGTGCTTGCTCATCTTGCGGCCGTCCTCGGCCAGCAGGTGGCCCAGGCACACGACGTTCTCGTACGAGGACTTGTCGAACACGAGCGTGCCGACCGCCATGAGCGAGTAGAACCAGCCGCGGGTCTGGTCGATCGCCTCGCAGATGTACTGCGCCGGGTAGGCGCGCTCGAACTTCTCGACCGAGCCCGGGGCGTGCGGGTAACCCCACTGCGCGAACGGCATCGAGCCGGAGTCGAACCACACGTCGATGACCTCGGGCACGCGGCGGTACGTGCCGGGCTCGCCGTCGACCGTGAAGGTGACGTCATCGATGAACGGGCGGTGCGGGTCGAGGTCGGCCAGGTCGCGGCCCGTGAGCTCGGAGAGCTCCTTCAACGACTCGACGCAGACGATCTTGGCCGGATCGACGTCGTTGCGCCAGATCGGCAACGGCGTCCCCCAGAAGCGGGAGCGGGACAGGGCCCAGTCCTGGTTGTTGTCGAGCCAGTCGCCGTAACGGCCGTGCTTGATCGTCTCGGGGAACCAGGCGGTGCCCTCGTTCTCGCCGATCAGCTGGTCCTTGATCTGCGTCGTGCGGATGTACCAGGCGGGCAGCGCGTAGTACATCAGCGGCGTGTGGCAGCGCCAGCAGTGCGGGTAGGAGTGCTCGTAGTCGAGCTTGCGGAACAGCAGGCCGCGCGCGTCGAGGTCGGCGACCAGAGCCGTGTCGGCCTCCTTGAAGAACGCGCCGCCGACGAGCGGGACGTCCGCCTCGAAGTGGCCGTCGGACGTGATCGGGTTGACGACCGGCAGCCCGTAGGCGCGGCAGACCTCCATGTCGTCCGCGCCGAACGCGGGGGACTGGTGCACGAGTCCCGTGCCGTCATCGGTCGTGACGTACTCGGCCAGCACGACGAAGTGGGAGTCCGGCACGTCGACGAGCTCGAACGGGCGCTGGTACGTCCAACGCTCCATGTCGCGGCCCTGGAACGTCTCCTCGACGGTCCACTCGTCACCCAGCGCCGCCGGCACCAGACCTTCGAACACGATCACGCGGTCGTCGCCGTTGCGGGCGATCGCGTACGTGTAGTCGGGGTGGACCGCGACCGCGGTGTTCGACACGAGGGTCCAGGGGGTCGTGGTCCAGACGAGCAGGTCGACCCCGGCGTGCGGGCCGCTGGTCAGCGGGAAGCGGACGTAGACCGACGGGTCGACGATCGTCTCGTAGCCCTGCGCGAGCTCGTGGTCGGACAGCGTCGTGCCACAGCGCGGGCAGTACGGCGCGACGCGGTGCGACTCGACGAGCAGGCCCTTGTCGAAGATCTGACGCAGGCCCCACCACACGCTCTGGACGTACTCGGTGTCCATCGTGCGATAGGGGTGGGCCATGTCGGTCCAGTAGCCCATGCGGTCGGTCATGTCCTCGAACTGGCCGACGTTGCGCAGGACGGCCTCGCGGCACTTCGCGTTGAACTCGGCGATGCCGTAGGCCTCGATGTCGGGCTTGCCGTTGAAGCCCAGCTCCTTCTCGACCGCGATCTCGACCGGGAGGCCGTGGCAGTCCCAGCCGGCCTTGCGCTCGACGAGGTGGCCCTGCATCGTCTTGAACCGCGGGAAGACGTCCTTGAACACTCGGGCCTCGACGTGGTGCGTGCCGGGCACGCCGTTGGCCGTGGGCGGACCCTCGTAGAACGTCCACCGAGGCGCGTCGGCGCGCTCGGACAGGCTCGCCGCGAAGGTGCCCTCGGACTCCCACAGGTCGAGGATCTCGCGCTCCAGCCCCGGGAGGTCGATCTGCGCCGGAACGGCGCGGTACGTGGGGCGATCGGAGGGGGCGGACCCGGTGTCGGGTGCGGCGGGAGAGGTCACACGCGCGATTCTACGGAGCACCGTGAGGGGGTCGGGCGGCGAGGCGAAGTTGCCACGCTTGGCGCGGCGGTCTACTGTCCGGCGCATGCCGAAGTCGACGCTCCTCGTCCGCAGCGATGAGGACCCCTGGTCCGAGAGTGAGCTGGCGGAGGTCAAGTCCGAGCTGGAGGCCGATCTCGGCCGCCTGCAAGGTGAGCTCGAGCAGACGGCCCGTGATCTCGCGGACCTGCTCGACGACGGTTCCGAAGGCGCTGGCAACGACCAGGCCGACGTCGGCTCGAAGGGCCTCGAGCGCGACGCCGAGCTCTCGTTGCGCGCCAACCAGCAGGAGCTGCTGTTCCAGACCGAGAAGGCGCTCGGTCGTCTCGCTGACGGCAGCTACGGCCAGTGCGAGTCGTGCGGCGAGCCGATCGGCAAGAACCGCCTGATGGCCTTCCCGCGCGCGACCTTGTGCATCCCGTGCAAGCAGCGCGAGGAGCGACGCTGAACGCTGAGGCCCCCGGCAGCCACGTCGCCCGTGGCCAGCTCCTGATCGGTTTCGGTGCCGGAGTCCTCGCGGCGTGGGCGCTCGACCAGGCCACCAAGGTCTGGGCGGTCTCGCGGCTCGAGGGCGGCGAGCCGATCCGTGTCGTCCCCGACGTGCTCGAGCTGCGGTTCCTGCGCAACCCCGGGGCCGCGTTCGGGCTGGGCACGTCCATGACGGTGCTGCTCACGCTCATCGCGATCGGCGTGGCCGTGGTCGTGGTCCGGATCGCCCCGCGCCTGCAGGACGGCGTGTGGCGCCTGGCGCTCGGCCTCCTGCTCGCCGGCACGACCGGCAACCTGACCGACCGGCTCCTGCGCGAGCCGGAGCCGCTCAAGGGTCACGTCGTCGACTTCATCGACTACGGCGGCCTGTTCGTGGGCAATGTCGCCGACATCTACCTGACGCTCGCGGCGGTCCTGATCCTGTGGCAGTCGTGGCGCGGCATCGGGCTCGACGGACGTCGCGACCTCGACCGTCCCGAGACCGGCAAGCACGAGCGGTCTGCGTCGGAGGGTCATCACCGTGCGGACGCCGACGACCACGACGGCCCCAACGGCACTGCCACGGACCCCGACGGGGGACACTAGGTCCTGTGAGTGACCTCCGCGTGATCGCCGTTCCCGAAGGACCCGAGGGGGAGCGCGCCGACGTCGCGCTCGCCCGGCTGCTCGGCCTGTCCCGTTCGCGGGCCGCCGAGCTCGTGGCGGAGGGTCACGTGCTCCTCGACGGCAACCCGCCGGCGAAGTCCGAGCGCGTCCTCGCGGGGGCGATGCTCGAGGCCACGATCCCGTCGGTCACGCCGGTGCGGGTCGAGGCGATCCCGGTCGACGACCTGAAGATCGTGCACGACGACGACGACCTCGTGATCGTCGACAAGCCGGTCGGCGTCGCGGCGCACCCGGGCGTCGGCTGGAACGGCCCGACGGTGCTCGGTGCGCTCGCCGCGCGCGGGTACCGGATCTCGACGTCCGGCGCGCCCGAGCGTCAGGGCATCGTGCACCGCCTCGACGTCGGCACCAGCGGGCTCATGGCGGTCGCGAAGTCCGAGCACGCCTACACCGTCATGAAGCAGTACTTCCGCGACCGCGTCGTCGACAAGACGTACCACGCGCTCGTGCAGGGCCACCCCGATCCGCACACCGGCACGATCGACGCGCCGATCGCCCGTCACCCCAAGCACGACTTCAAGTTCACGGTCCGTGACGGCGGCCGTGCGAGCGTGACGCACTACGACACGCTCGAGGCGCATCGGTACGCGTCGCTGCTGACGATCAAGCTCGAGACGGGCCGCACGCACCAGATCCGGGTGCACCTGAGCGCGCTGAAGCACCCGTGCGTCGGTGACCCGCTCTACGGCGCCGATCCCACTCTGTCGGCGAGGGTCGGTCTCGAGCGTCAGTGGCTGCACGCCGTGGGCCTCGGCTTCGTCCACCCCCGCACGGGTCTGGCCGTCGACTACACCTCGACCTACCCGGACGACCTGCAGAAGGCGCTCGACCTGATCCGCTCGCTCGACTGACAGACCGGAAATGTTCCGCTCGTCACACCGGAAATGTCCGTGGGTTGCGGCAGTCTTGCCCCATGGCCGACATGATTCGCGCGACCGGGCTGGTCAAGCGCTACAAGAACACCACCGCACTGGCGGGTCTCGACCTGGTGGTGCCTGAGGGCACCGTGCTGGGGCTCCTGGGCCCCAACGGTGCGGGCAAGACCACCGCCGTGCGCATCCTCGCCACGCTCCTGCAGCCCGACGAGGGCACGGCAGAAGTCGCCGGCATCGACGTGCTGGCCGACCCCATGGGCGTCCGGGCGCGCATCGGTCTGTCCGGCCAGTACGCCGCGGTCGACGAGCACCTCACGGGCTTCGAGAACCTCGAGATGGTCGGCCGGCTGTACGGCATGAGCCGGCAGAAGGCGTCCGTCCGGGCTCGCGACCTCCTCGAGCGGTTCGACCTGACCGACGCGGCCGACCGCCCCTCCAAGACGTACTCCGGCGGCATGCGCCGCCGCCTCGACCTCGCGGGTGCCCTCGTGGCCGAGCCCCCCGTGCTGATCCTCGACGAGCCCACGACGGGTCTCGACCCGCGCAGCCGCCAGCAGATGTGGACCGTCATCCGCGAGCTCGTCTCCGACGGCACCACGCTGCTGCTCACGACGCAGTACCTGGAGGAGGCCGACCTGCTCGCCGACGACATCGTCGTGATCGACCACGGCCAGGCCATCGCGCGTGGCACGGCTGACGAGCTCAAGTCACAGACGGGCGGCGAACGCATCGAGGTCGTCGTCGCCGACGTGGAGCGCCTCGACGACGCCGCCCGGGCGCTCACGGCTGTCGCGCACGGTGAGGTGCAGCGCGACCCGGCACGTCGGTCGGTCACGGCCGCGGTCGAGGACGACGGGGCCGGGCGCCTCATGCAGGTGCTCCAGGCCTTGCGCGCCGACGGGGTCGAGCTGCTCGACGTCGGTCTGCGCCGGCCCACGCTCGACGACGTGTTCCTGACGCTCACCGGCCGCGCGGCCGAGAACGACGCGACCGGCACCCCGACCGAGAAAGAGGTCTCCGCATGAGCACGACCCGTACGAGCCCGCTGCGCGTCGCGACCGACGGTTGGGTCGTGGCCAAGCGCAACGTCATCAAGATCAAGCGCGTGCCGGAGATCCTGGTCTTCGTCCTGCTGTCGCCCATCATGTTCGTGCTGCTGTTCGCGTACGTCTTCGGGGGAGCGATCGACCCCGGCGCCGGGCTCGACTACAAGGAGTTCCTGATCGGCGGCATCTTTGCCCAGACGGTCGTCTTCGGCGCCACGTTCACGGGCGCCGGTCTGGCCGAGGACATGCAGAAGGGCATCATCGACCGCTTCCGGTCGCTGCCGATGTCGCGCTCGGCGGTCCTGGTCGGACGCACCACGAGCGACATCATCTACAACGTCCTGTCCCTGGCGATCATGGCGCTCACGGGACTCCTGGTCGGTTGGCGTGCCCGCGAGGGCGTGCTCGACACCCTGGCCGGCTTCGCGCTGCTGCTGCTCTTCGCCTACGCCGTGAGCTGGGTCATGGGCTACATCGGCCTGGTGGTGCCGAGCGTCGAGGTCATCAACAACGCCTCGTTCCTGGTCATCATGCCGCTCACGTTCGTCTCCAACGCGTTCGTGCCGACCGAGGACTTCAACAGCGTCCTGCGCCCCTTCGTGGAGTGGAACCCGGTCTCGGCGGTCACGCAGGCGTGCCGCGAGCTGTTCGGCAACACCTCGGCCGCCGTGCCACTCCCGGACGCCTGGTCGATGCAGAACCCGGTCCTGTACACGCTGTTCTGGATCGTCGGCATCCTGATCGTCTTCGTGCCGTTGTCGGTACGCCAGTACCGCATCGCCAGCAGCCGCTGATCCGGCGGTCGTCCCCGTAGGAGGCCACCGGTTCGCCAGTGGCCTCCTGCGCGGGCGCCGCAGCCCGCGGTCGTCCTGCCACAATGGCCCGATGAGCGTGGTGCGACAGTCCGAGAAGCTGAGAGACGTCCTGTACGACATCCGGGGACCTGTCAGCGCCCGAGCCGCGCAGCTCGAGTCGGAGGGTCACCGGATCCTCAAGCTCAACATCGGCAACCCGCAGCCCTTCGGGTTCGACGCGCCGGCCGAGATCCTGCAGGACGTCATCGCGGGTCTGCCCGGCTCGGCCGGGTACTCCGACTCGCGCGGCATCCAGTCCGCTCGTCGCGCCGTCGTGCACCACTACCAGCTCATCGAGGGCTTCCCGCCGCTCGACATCGACCAGGTCTGGATCGGCAACGGGGTCTCCGAGCTCATCCAGATCGCGTTGCAGGCGCTGCTCAACAACGGCGACGAGGTCCTGATCCCGATCCCGGACTACCCGCTCTGGACCGCGGTCACGAACCTGGCCGGCGGCACGCCCGTGCACTACCGGTGCGACGAGGAGAACGACTGGAATCCCGACCTCGACGACCTCGAGGCGAAGATCACCGACCGCACCAAGGCGATCGTCGTGATCAACCCCAACAACCCCACGGGCGCGGTGTACTCGCAGCAGACCCTGGAGCGCATTGCCGAGCTCGCGCGCCGGCACGACCTCGTGCTGATGGCCGACGAGATCTACGACAAGATCCTCTACGGCGACGCCGTGCACCACGCGATGGCCACGATCGCGCCCGACGTGCTGACGCTGACGTTCAACGGTCTCTCGAAGGCGTACCGGGTGTGCGGCTACCGGGCCGGGTGGCTGGCCGTCACCGGGCCGCTCGAGCGGGCCCGCGACTATCTCGAGGGCATCACGCTCCTGGCCTCGATGCGCCTGTGCCCCAACGTGCCGGCGCAGAACGCGATCCAGGTCGCCCTCGGCGGCTACCAGTCGATCCGCGAGCTGATCCTGCCCGGCGGCCGGCTGCTGGAGCAGCGCGACACCGCAGTCACGGAGCTGCGCAAGATTCCTGGCGTCACGGTCGTCGAACCACGAGGCGCGCTCTACGTCTTCCCGCGTCTGGACCCCGAGATGTACCCCATCAAGGACGACCAGCAGTTCGCGCTCGACCTGTTGGAGTCCGAGAAGATTCTGCTGACCCAGGGCACAGGGTTCAACTGGCCCGACCCCGACCACCTGCGGATCGTGACGCTTCCGTGGTCACGCGATCTCGCCGAGGCGATCGGGCGGATGGGCGAGTTCCTGTCGACCTACCGGCAGGGGTAGCACATCGGAGGGTCAATTCGGCGTCGCCGGGGCGTTCTCGGGTCTAACATGAACCGCACACTCTCCATCCCCACGGAATCAGGACGCCGGTGAGTCACCCCCACGACAGCGACGAATCGATCCTGCGCCTCGCCATGTCCTCGCTCGAGGACAATGTCGACCGCGAGCAGGATCCGCCTCGTCGCGCCCTCTCCGCCCGTGACCTCGCGTCGCTCCGTCGTCCTGTCACGGGTGGGCGGCGACGATCGGCCGGCTCCCGCGGCGAGCAGCCCGCGCAGGACGCTCAGCCGCGCGCGGGTCGGCGTGCGGCCGGGGCCCCGTTCGAGGTCGACCCGTCGTCGGTACCCGTCCCGGCGCCGGAGGCAGGCACGACCAGCGAGGAGGTCGCCGAGCTCACGCACCGCGTCGCCGAGCTCATGGCGGAGCGCGAGTCGCTCCAGCGCCGCCTCGCCGAGGGGGCCGACGAGGTCGACGAGCGTGAGGCCCAGGTCGCC
>JAHEXN010000001.1:0-7561 GCA_023252095.1 Actinomycetes bacterium
GCGCCTGCTCGATGTCATCGGTGCTGGTGAGGATGGGGGTGATGTCGCCGGTGCAGGCCAGGTAGGAGAGGAGTTGGGGGCCGATGGGCCCGAACCCGGCCAGCTCAGCCGGTTCACCCGTGGGCTGGGCTTTGCCGGGTTCGGCGGTCATGGCCTCGTGCAACGTCTCGACCCCCACGATGACCGAGAGTTGAGGGCGGATGCCCTTGCTCGTCGGCAGACCTGCTTCCAGAACCGAGGTCAGGAGCCGGTCGAGTCCGGCGACCCGGCGCTCGGCCACGGTCCGGTCGTCGTTCGCGACCACGGGAATCGAGAGGGAGTCGAGGACGGCCTTCAGCTTCGCGCCGGTCTCGGTCTTCAAGAACCCCGACAGGTGCCACCCCTCGGGGACGGGGCTGATCTTGATGTCTTCTTTGGCCATGCCGTTGATCCAGTCCTCGTCCAACGCATCCGGGAACACGGCATCCCTCAGAGCGCGGACGACCCGGCGAAGCTGGACCGGTTCGTGGGTCGTGGCGACGGCCAGCAGCCACGGCTCAGCATCAGCGACGACGTCGTGGCCGACGTGCTTCAGCCCGAACGTGAACAGCTTCACGTGATCCAACCGGATCTCACCCAGAGCAGCGGCTTCACCCAGGGCGGGCAGCTCGCGCATCGTGGTGTCGGCGTTGATCAGGCTCCGGGTCTGGCGGGCGTCGATCCGCAGATGCTCCCGCGCCCACGCGGCCACGGTCGAGGCACCGTCGAGCTCGTACTCCGCCGACCGTTCCAGCTCAGCCAGATGGTGGGCCTTGGCGGCGTCGAGGGCGTCTTGAGCGGTCTGGATCGCGACCAGAGCAGACCGATGATCGGGAGAGCCGACGGTGTGCGCGGCGGTTCGCAGCGCCTGCACCGTGGGACCCGAAACCATGTTCCGATTCTACTCGAACAGACGTTCGATGACAAGATTTCAGCCCCACTATTTCGCTGGAACCGCAGCGATTTCAGACCGGAGGGCCTGTCAGATTCGCCGGGCCGCAACCGTCCGCTTCTGGTCCATGGCCGTTTGTCGGTGGGAACCGCTCAAGCTCAGCTGACGGGCCCTTCGAGGCTCACGCCCCAGAGGGCGTTCACACCTCAGGGAACGGGAACGTGGTCGAGGCTCACGCCCCAGAGGGCGTTCATAGCTCAGGAAGCGAGAAGGGTGACGGCGTGGCGCAGTTCAGCGGAGGAGATGTCGTGATGGCACCCCGGCACTGATGAGCGCCCGTCTCAGGTGAGCGAGGCGGGCCATCAGGGGCTCCTCAGCGACTTACGGCGAGCAGGAGGGACGCGGGGTAGGGCGGTTACCCCGGGATCTTGTCGGCGAGCAGGTCGATCTTCTCGATCTGCGGTTCGGAGAAGAGAACACCAGTGTTCGGCCCGAGAGCCTGGCCCACACCTCCAGCAAGGTGGGCGTCTCGCGCCTCGTCGTCGGGGAACACGTCGAACACGCCGAAGGTCGAGGGCCCGAGCTGGAGGGCGAACCACGCGACCGTGCCGGGCTCGGCCATCACGATGGAGCGCGCTCCGGTGAGGAATTCAGCCAGTTCTTGCTCCTTGCCGGGTAGTGCTTCGAGACGCACGAGAAGGGCTTTCGTCAGCATGGTTCGGACTCCTTCACCCCGAGGGACGCTGCGGCCGTCGGCCGTGAGTGGGACGCCGCCCGGCTACCTGTCTCGCTCATGGTTGTTCCGCACACCTCCCGGCGGCAACCCGTAAACGGGGGCTCTTTTGCCCGCCCGACCTGCTCGCGCCGACATCGCGTCTGAGACCGGCGGCTGGCCGCGAGCTACTCGACGGTGAGCCGATGCTGCAGGACCAGCAAGGTCAGCTCGACCCGCGAATGGATGTTGAGCTTGAGGTAGATGTGCTTCAGGTGTCCATCCACAGTGTGAGGGGACACCTGGAGGTCTGCTGCGACGGTGCGGTTGGTCGAGCCGCGCGCGATGTGAGAAGCGATCCGCAGCTCGGCGTGCGTGAGCGACTCCCACCGGTGGCTGGCTTTGTCGCGAACGTGAACCGGGCCGCAGCGAGCTGCTCCGTCGCCAGGGCCAGCCGGCTTCCCCGCGAACAGGTCGACAAAATAGGGGTTGTCGACCATCACGCCGTCCAGCAAGACCTTTGGGTGCGTGCGAAGCACCTCGATGAGCACGTCGGCGCCGAACTGCGTCAGGTCGTACAGACACATGACGAGCGTGGGCAAAGGTGCAACGACGCGGTTCAGCGCCGACTCGTGAAGGAGCAGGTCCGAGCCCCCGTGTGGCCGGCCCAGCGCCCACGTCATCTCGCGGGCGGTTCGGAGCAGTGTGAATTCTGCTGCCACGGCCGCCTTCACGCTGTCCAGAAGCACCTCAATCACGACGGCGACATCGAGCTCCCCGGCCCGAAGATACGCGTCCGTCGCACGCTGGATGTCGAGCTGTGTCGAGAAGGGGCCCAGATGGTCGGAACCGCCCACCGCGCGCTCCCTGACCTCCGACGGCTCGATGTCGTCGGTCAGGCACAGCACCTTCTCGCCGTTGCGCAGCCCCTCGTCGAGGAACGGAAACAGGAGTTGATCACGCTCGGTCGGACCCGCGTAGAGCGCACATCCATGCGTCCCCGGACTGACGTGTCCGGCTCCGGGGATCCCCAGGCTCACACCGTGCATGGAGGGCCGCCGTTCCTCAGTCCGCGCGAAGACTTCGACACTACTCCTCAGCTCGGCGAACCCGGAGGGTCGCAAGGCCCCGGGACGTCGCCCGCGTCCCTCGGCGCGCGGGCCGCAGCACCCCTAGGCTGGCGGCGTGAGAGACCGCCTGAAGTCCGGACGGGCAGCCCTGCTCTCGGCGGCCGTCGCCGTCGCGCTCGTCGGCGCGTCGATCATCGTGCCCCGCGTGACGGGGGAGAACGTCAAGGTCAACTGGCCGCCGCTGCACGCGGACTGGGATCCGCGCATCGGTCTCCTGACGATTCCAGCGGTCCTGATCGGCGTGCTGCTCGTCGTGGTCCTGCCGCGACTCTCCGCTGTGTCGAGCTGGCGCAGGACGCTCCTGCTCGGCTACGTCGGTGTCTGGGCCTGGACCATGGCCGTCGCCATGACGGAGGGACCGAGTGGCCTCTCCCGCGTCTTCGACGTCGTGGAACGTCCCGGCGAGTACGTCTACGACGCCCAGCGCGTCGACGCCATCCTGCCGATGCTGCGTACGTTCATCGAGCACATCCCGATGGACTCGCCCGACAACTGGCGCACCCATGTCGCCGGACACCCGCCGGGCGCCCTCCTGTTCTTCGTGCTGGTCGACCGTCTCGGCATCACCGATCCGTTCTGGATCGGCGTCGTCGTCGTGTCGATCGGCAGCACCGCGATCGTGGCCGTGCTGCAGACGCTGAAGGTCCTCGGTTCGGAGAAGCTTGCGCGAGCGGCGCTGCCGTGGATCGTGCTGGCGCCGGTCGCCGTCTACATGGGCGTCAACGGCGATGCCGTGTTCACGGCGGTGGCGGCATGGGGACTGTTCCTGCTGGCGTTCGCAACTCGCGTCCCACGGCACCGGGTCACCGCAGGCGTCGGCGCCGGTCTGCTGCTGGGACTCTGCGTGTACCTCTCCTATGGACTGGTGCTGCTGGGCATCCTGGCGCTCGCGGTGCTGTGGCTCGGTCGGTCGTGGCGGGCTCTGCCCTGGGCCCTGGGGGGTGCCCTCGCGGTCGCGGCGGTGTTCACGGCGCTCGGGTTCGCGTGGTGGGAGGCGTACCCAGTGCTGCGCGAGCGCTACTACGACGGAATCGCGTCGGAGCGCGCCTACTCGTACTGGGTGTGGGCCGACATCGCGGCCTGGACCTTCACCGTCGGTCTGGCGGTCTGGGCAGCGTTCCCGCGAGCATGGGCGGCGATGCGGGGTGCCTTCGACCGACGGTTCCTGCTCTCACTCCAGCGGTCGGAGGAGACCTCCGACGAGAGTCCACGCGACGACACTGCCGCGAGTCCTCGCGACCGCACGGTGCTGGCGGGCCTCGCCGCGGCGGCGCTGCTGACGATCCTCGCCGCGACCCTGTCGGGCATGAGCAAGGCCGAGGTGGAGCGGATCTGGATGCCGTTCACGATCTGGGTCGTGGCGCTGCCGCTGCTCCTGCCGCAGCGGTGGCACCGGCCCCTGCTGGCCTCCCAGGTCGTCGTGGCGCTGCTCGTGCAGCACCTCCTGCTCACGCGCTGGTAGTCAGCGTGTCCGCAGGGGATCGGTCGCAAGCCGGGCGAGCCCGACCTCGGGCATGATCTCGGCGGTGAACCCGAGGCCCGCCGTGGCCGCGGCGGGAGACGCCACGACGTGACGCACGTCGAAACGCCGGTAGTCGCCCGTGAGGACCGGCGCGTCGCCGCCGGCGGCGCGCGCGAGCGTCGAGGCCATCTCGCCGATCGTGAAGGTGCGGCCCGACGCGACGTTGTAGGCGGTCAGGCTCGCGGGGTGGTCCTTGACCTGCTCGATCGCCAGGACATTGGCCCGGGCGACGTCGGTGACGTGGACGAAGTCACGCACCTGTCGACCGTCCTCGAAGACCCGGGGTGCCTCCCCGCGGGCGATCGCGGAGCGGAAGATCGCCGCGACGCCGGAGTACGGCGTGTCCGCCGGCATCCCCGGGCCGTAGACGTTGTGGTACCTCAGAGCGACCGCGCGGGCCGTCTGGAGGGTGCACCAGGCGGAGGCGTAGTGCTCCTGCGCGACCTTCGACGCGGCGTAGCTCGTGCGGGGCAGGAACGGCGTGTCCTCGTCGATCTCCCGCCACGTGATGTCGCCGCCGCACCGCGGGCAGCGCGGGTCGTAGCGGCCCGCCTCGAGGTCGGCGTCCTGGCGCACGGCCGGGGGGACGTCACCGTCGACCGGGCACGTGTACCGGCCGTCGCCGTAGACCACCATCGACGACGCCATGACGAGGTCGTCGACACCTGTGCGAGCCATGGCCGCGAGGAGGCGGGCCGACCCGGCGTCGTTGTGCTCGGCGTAGGCCGGTAGGTCCTGGGCGTCGACGCCGTTGCCGACCATCGCGGCCTGGTGGCACACGACGTCGACTCCCTCGAGCAGGTCGTCGACGTCGTCGGTGCGCAGGTCGCGACGCGCGATCACCGGGTCGGGCTCGACGTCCGGACCGTGAGCGGCGGGGAGGTAGGCATCGACACCGACGACCTCGTGACCACGGGTCCGGGCCTGCTCGGCGATGTGCGTCGCGATGAAGCCCGCGGCCCCCGTGAGCAGGATCCTCACGGCAGCTCGATCGGCAGCGTCATGCCGTCGACCGCCGAGCCACACGAGCAGTCGCGGGCCCCGACGGAGCCGACGACGGACCGCAGCGTGCTCTTGAGGGTGTCGGTGTGCGAGGCGAACACGGCGAACACCTCGTCCATGCTGACCGAGGTCGACGAGTCGACCCCGGCGTCGTGGTCGGTCACGAGCGCGACGGTCGCGTAGCAGAGCGCGAGCTCGCGGGCGAGGACCGCTTCGGGGTGCCCGGTCATGTTGATGATGGAGCCGCCCTGGGTGGCGTACCACTGTGACTCCGCGCGGGTCGAGAAGCGCGGGCCCTCGATCACGACCATCGTGCCGCCGTCGACCGGGTCGTGACCCTCGAGCCCGTCGACCAGGTGCGTGCGCAGGCGTGGGCAATAGGGGTCGGCGAACGAGACGTGCACCGCGCCCTCGTCGAAGTAGGTCTGCACGCGCCCTGACGTGCGGTCGACGAGCTGGTCAGGGACCAGGAAGGTGCCCGGACCGAGCTCCGGCCGCAGGCCGCCGACGGCGCACGGGGCCAGGACCTGTCGCACCCCGAGGCTGCGCAGGGCCCAGAGGTTGGCGCGGTACGGGACCCGGTGGGCAGGGAACTGGTGGTGGGGTCCGTGACGGGGGAGGAACGCGACGCTGCGGCCGTCGACCGACCCGATCGAGATCGGGGCCGATGGAGGGCCGTACGGGGTCTCGACCTCGACGGGCTCGGGGTCGTCGAGGAACGTGTAGAAGCCGGAGCCGCCGATCACGGCGATCTCGGGACGCTCGAGGGTGCTCACGCCCTGAGTTTGTCAGTCCTCGGCGGTCACGGCAGGCCTGGACGCGCGTGCCCGGCGCCGGAGGGCGGCGATCACGGCCGCTCCGGCGAGCACTCCGGTCAGCACGAGCCAGCTCGCGAGGTACGGGCGATTCAGGATCGTCTCGTTGTCGGGCTTGCCTCCCTGGCCGCTCAGCACGGGCAGGAACACGACCGTGAGCGTGGCCCACAGCAGGAAGGCCACGCTCGTGGCGGCACGGAAGTGCCCCGGAAGCAGCCGTGACGCCAGGACGCCGAGCCCGACGGTGAGGGGTGCCAGGACTGCGTCGTGCACCAGGATGCCCCCGGCGAGCCAGACGCCGGTCGAGGTCAGCTGCTCACCCGTGAAGTCGCGCATGAGCCACACGCCCCACAGGCCGAAGCCCACGCCGACCGCGCCGAGGACGAACCGGGTGGCCCTCATGACCTGACCTCCAGCTGCTTGACCCACTTCGTCTGGAGCACGCCCGGACGGTTCGGCGCGATGATGCGGCACGGGAAGCCGTGGTCGAGGCTCAGCGGCTCGCCGTTGAGCTCGAGCGCGAGGAGGGTGCGGTGGTCCTCGACGAACTGGCCCGGCAGGATCGAGGTGCGGAACGCGCCCTTGGTCTGCATGGAGCGCACCGTGACCTCGGACGTCGGGTCGCCTCCGGCGAGGGCGATGAGGTCGCGGACCGCCACGCCCGTCCAGACGGCGTTGCGGCTCCACCCCTCCACGCACGCGATGGGCAGGCGGTGCGTGCGCTGGGGGAGAGCGAGGAGCTGCTCGCGGTCGAGGGCGACGGTGCGACCGTCGACGACGACCTCGAGCACGAACGCCGGGTCGGTCGCGCCCTCGACCGCGCCGGCGGCCTTGGCGGTGCGGTTGACGGGGAGGTTCTGCGGTCCCTCGCCGTCGCGGACCGCGAAGACCGAGAGCCGCCGCAGGAACGGCACGGTCTGGCCGGCCGTCAGCAGCACCGCGAGACCCGCTGACGCAAGGGCGCCGACCAGCACGGTGCGCCGCGCGACGGCGTCCGGATCGAGATGGTGATCGGGGTGCTCGACCGGGCTCATGAGACCCCGGCGGATGACGGGCAGCTTGACGGCGATGTGCACGACCAACGACCCGATCGCGACCCACGCCACGGCGTGGTGGGTGGCCCGGAAGCTGAAGTCCCACGGGTACCACTGGGCGATGTTGAGCAGACCGCTCGCGAGCATGAAGACCGACGAGCCCACGAGAGCGCCGATCGACGCCCGCTCGAGACCCTCGACCGCGAGCTCGCGCCACGAGGAGGTGGGCGGACGGATGAAGAGTCGCGGGAAGACCGACCACAGCTTGACGAGCAGCAGCGGGATCGAGGCGATGCCGGTCAGGACGTGGAGTCCTTGCGTGACGCGGTAGAGCTGCGTGGGTTGCGGGCCGATCGGCAACCAGCCCGGCGGGTCGTACTGGACGTGGCTCCAGAGCCCGGTCAGGAAGCAGATGCCGAACGCGAGGCCGAGCGCG
>JAHEXN010000001.1:7571-18214 GCA_023252095.1 Actinomycetes bacterium
TGAGCTGGGTGCCGCGGGCACGGCTCTCGAAGTTCTCGGGGCGCGGGATGCGCCGCTCGATGTCCTCGACGGTGGGAAGTCTCATGCCGTCGTCACCTCCTCACGCGTGCGCGCCGGTCGGACCGGGCGGTCTGACCTGGAACCTACTCCTGATCGAGCCAGTGCCCCGGCCCCACGAAGGGACCGGGGCACTGGCTCGATCAGGTTCGATCAGACGAGGCTCAGGAAGCCGGCGTCGTGTTGACCGTGATCTTGGCGACGCCCACGAGGAGCGCGTCGGTCACGGCGTCGGTACCGAAGGTGCTGTTGAGCAGCTCGGCGGCGACAGGCGAGATGAAGACCTTGGTGCCCTCGAGGATCGCGGTGTCACCCTCGGTCTGCAGCGGCTTCAGCGTGGCGCCGCGCAGCTGGAACAGGAACGCGCTGGTCACGACGGTCTCGCCGTTGACCGAGACGTCACCGTAGACCCGCGAGATGCCGGGATCGACGTTGAAGTTGGTCAGCTCGACGACGGTGTCGCCGGCGGTCAGCGACAGGCCCGAGCCCTCGTGCTGGATCTGGCCGATGACGTACGGCTTGGCGGTGCCGGGCTCGAAGTAGGTCACGTTGCCGCCGGTGATCGGGAAGTTGATCGAGCCGTCGGCGAGCGTCGCGGTGCCCACGGTGCCGGGGGTCAGGCCGAGGGTCGTGAGCGCCTCGGCGAATCCGGCGTCCAGGAGGATGCCGGTGTCCTGGCCCGAGAGGGCGTTGATGCGAGCGACCGGCTCGGCAACCTGCGAGTCGGAGCTGGAGCTCGACGTGTCGTCCTCGGTGGACGAGCAGGCGGCCAGGGGGAGCGAGGCCACGGCAGCGAGCGCGAGGCCCGTCATGACCTTGCGGGTCTTCAGCGTCTTGAAGGCGCTCATGATGAATCCTTTGTTCGTCTGGCGGGGTGTACATGGATGTTTCGCCGCAGGGTGGAGACCGGATTGGTCGATCACGAGAAAGTTCTGGACGCGGCTACGCTCCAGCCATGACCGACGAGGTGGGCAGCACGGGTGGAGGGCGAACCGGCGTCCCGGATCCTGCCCTGCGGTTCCGGGGGTTTCGCGGGATCGCCCTGGTCGTGGCACTGCTGCTCGTGACGGCCTGCGGCGCCACCGACACCGCGGGGAAAAAAACTCTCGTCGTCCACGCCGCCGCGTCGCTGCGGGCCAGCTTCACCGAGCTGGTGGCCGTCTTCGAGGCCGAGCACGAGGACGTCGACGTCAAGCTGAGCCTCGGCGGATCCGCCGACCTGGTCACCCAGATCCTGGAAGGTGCTCCCGCCGACGTGTTCGCCTCGGCCGACACCGCGACGATGGATCGGCTCGGCGACCGGGCGGTCGAACCGGTGGACTTCGCGACCAACACCCTGCAGATCGTGGTGCCGCCCGGCAATCCGGCCGGGATCGAGACGCTCGACGACCTGGCCGACCCGGATCTCGACCTCGTCGTCTGTGCGTCGGAGGTCCCGTGCGGCAGGGCGACGGAGAGCCTCGCGGCGGCCTCGGGCCTGGAGCTGGAGCCCGACAGCCGGGAGCAGTCGGTCACCGACGTGCTCGGCAAGGTCGCGGCAGGTGAGGCCGAGGCGGGTGTGGTCTACGTGACGGACGTCGCGGCTGCGGGCGGCGCCGTGGAGGGCATCACCGTCCCCGAGGCGGCCGACGTCGTCAACACCTATCCGATCACGGTGGTCGAGGGCACGCGGCACGAGGAGCTCGCTCGCGCCTTCGTCGAGCTGGTGCGGAGCGAGACCGGACGCCGTGTGCTGCGCGATGCCGGGTTTGGTGTGCCGTGACGCCGGCGGGTGTCGGGCTCCCGCGGTGGCTCTACGTGCCGGCGCTGATCGGCCTGGCCTTCGTGCTGCTGCCGCTGATCGCCATGGTCAGCCGCGTCGAGTGGGCCGACCTCGGCTCCCTGGTCGGCTCTGCCTCGGCGCGCGACGCCTTGTGGCTGAGCCTGCGCACGAGCGGCACGAGCACCCTCTTCTGCGTCCTGCTCGGCGTGCCGATGGCGGTCGTCCTGGCCCGTACGTCGTTCCGCGGGCAAGGCGTGATGCGTGCGCTCGTGCTGTTGCCGCTCGTCATTCCGCCCGTCGTCAGTGGCATCGCCCTGCTCGCGACGTTCGGCCGCCGCGGGCTGCTCGGTCCGACGTTCGAGCTGCTCGGCATCGACATCGCGTTCTCGACGGCCGCGGTCGTGATGGCCCAGACCTTCGTGTCGCTGCCGTTCCTCGTGATCTCGCTGGAAGGAGCCCTGCGCACGGCCGGGCAGCGGTACGAGGTCGTCGCGGCGACCCTCGGCGCCGCTCCGACCACGGTGTTCCGGCGCGTCACGCTGCCCCTCGTGCTTCCGGGCTGCTCGGGGGGACCGTCCTGGCCTTCGCCCGGGCCCTCGGGGAGTTCGGGGCGACCATCACGTTCGCGGGGTCCCTGCAGGGCACCACGACGACGCTGCCGACACAGATCTACCTCGAGCGGTTCGCGGACCCGGACGCCGCCGTTGCGCTGTCGCTCGTGCTGGTCGTGGTGGCGGTCGTCGTGATCGGCGTGGCTCGCCCGGGACGAGGCACGCCGTGACGGCGGGCGCGTCGGGGCTCGTGGTCGACGTCGTCGTGGGCCCACGCGACGTCGCCGTGCGGCTCGAGGTCGAGGACGGCGAGACCGTCGCCCTGCTCGGACCGAACGGTGCAGGGAAGTCGACGGTGCTCGGGGTCGTGGCCGGACTCGTCGCACCGACCTCGGGACACGTCGCGCTGTCGGGCCGCGACCTCACCGGCGTGCTGCCGCACCGCCGCCAGGTCGCGCTCCTGGCGCAGGACCCCCTGCTGTTCCCTCATCTCTCGGTGCTCGACAACGTCGCGTTCGGACCGCGGTCGAGGGGATCCCGTCGCGAGGCGTCCCGCGCAGCAGCGCTGGCCCATCTTCGGACCGTCGACGCCGAGGACCTCGCGGATCGCCGACCTGCCCAGCTCAGCGGGGGCCAGGCGCAACGCGTGGCCGTCGCGCGCGCCCTGGCCGCCGAGCCGGGCGTGCTGCTGCTGGACGAGCCGATGGCCGCGCTGGACGTCGACGTCGCTCCGGCGGTCCGGCACGTGCTCCGGACCGCGCTCGCCGACCGCACCGTGCTCCTCGTGACGCACGACCCGCTCGACGCCCTGCTGCTGGCCGACCGGGTCGTCGTGCTCGAGCACGGGCGCGTCGTGGAGGAAGGGCCGAGCCACGAGGTCCTGACGCGACCGCGCAGCGCGTTCGCCGCCCGGGTCGCGGGTCTCAACCTGGTTCCCGGCCGCTGGGAGGGTGGTGCCGTCGTCCATCCCGACGCCGTCGTGACGGGTCTGCCGTCCGCCTCGCCCCCGGGGGAGCACGCCGCCGCCGTCGCGGTGTTCTCGCCCTCGGCCGTCTCGGTGTACGCGCAGGCTCATGCCGGCAGTCCCCGCAACGGTCTCGCTGCCGTCGTGACCGACGTCGAGCCTCTCGGCGACCGCGTCCGTGTCAGGACCCGGGTTGGCGCGCTCGCTCTGGCGGCGGAGGTGACGCCGTCCGCCGCAGCCGAGCTCGACCTCGTGCCGGGGACTCGCGTCCACCTCGCGGTCAAGGCCGTCGAGGTCGCGGTGCACGCCGCCCACCGGTCCTGAGGGGAGGCTCACGCCGGTCTGGGAGGATCGGCCCATGGACTTCACCCACCTCGACGAGGCCGGTCACGCCCGGATGGTCGACGTCACCGCCAAGGAGCCCACGGTGCGGTCCGCCACCGCCCGAGGATCGGTGCGGTGCTCGGCCGAGGTCGTGGACGCCCTGCGCTCCGGATCGGTGCCGAAGGGTGACGTGCTGGCGGTGGCACGGATCGCCGGCATCCAGGCCGCGAAGTCCACACCGACCCTGCTGCCGCTGGCCCACGTCATCGGCGTGCACGGCGTCACGGTCGACCTCGAGGTCACCGACGCGGGGGTGGACATCGAGGCCACGGTGCGCACGGCCGACCGCACCGGCGTCGAGATGGAGGCCCTGACGGCCGTCGCAGTCGCGGGTCTGGCCGTCGTCGACATGGTCAAGGGCACCGACCGATCGGCGAGCATCGAGCACGTGCGGGTCGTCGCCAAGGCTGGCGGGCGATCGGGCGACTGGACACGTCTGGGGGAGTCCGCGTGATCGAGGTCCGCTACTTCGCCGCTGCCCGCGAGGCGGCGGGGGTCGCGAGCGAGACGCGCGAGGAGCGCACGGTCGGCGAGCTGCGTGCCGCGATGGTGCGCGACCACCCGGCGCTGGAACGCCTGCTGGGGCACTGCGCCCTGCTGGTCGACGGTGCCCGCCGCGAGGACGGGCACGCGCTCGATCAGGCCGTCACGGCCGACGTGCTCCCGCCGTTCGCCGGCGGCTGATCCTCGCCGAGACCCTTCCACGCCGAGCGTCCCGCGGCGTCGACCTGACGCTTCCAGATCGGCAGGTCGGTCTTGATCGTCTCGATGAGCTCACGGCAGACCTCGAACGCGAGCGCGCGGTGGGGCGAACCGACCGCGACGACGACGGCGACGTCGCCCACGGCGAGCGATCCTGAACGGTGGCTGACGGCGATCCTGACGGCCCGCTCGGCGGCTATCCGTGTGGCGATCGCCAGGAGTGCGTCCTCGGCGTCGGGGTGGGCCTCGTACTCGAGCTGCTCGACCTCACCCTCGGCGTCGGGGTCGTGGTCGCGCACCTGGCCGATGAAGGTCGCCACCGCACCCGCAGCCGGGTGTGACGCCGCCGTGAGGTGGGCCGTGACGTCGAGCGGCTCGGTCGTGACGGCAGTCAGGACGATCTCGGTGCGCATCAGTGGTCTCCGCCGTCGAGCTGGGCGAGCGCGTGAGGCGCGACGGCCAGGACGACCGGCACGGCCGACCGCACGGCGGCCGTCGACCCGGCGACGTTGACGACCAGCGCGCTCGTGCCGGCGGGCCCATCGACGACGCCAGCCAGGCCGCGCGACAGCATGCCGCCGGGGGTCTCGAGCGTCGCGACCCGGCGGATCTCCTCCACGAGTCCGGGCAGGTGGCGGCTGATCACGGGTGCGGTTCCCTCCGGGGTGAGGTCGCGGGGGCCGACCCCGGTGCCGCCGGTCGTGACGACGAGACGGGAACCGTCCTGGATCGCGGCGCGGACGGCCTGCTCGACCGACTCCGCCCCGTCGGGGACGATCGTGGCGGCCGGGCACGCGAATCCGGCACCCTCCAGGAACGCCACGGCCAACGGCCCGCTGCGGTCCTCCGCGACACCGGACGAGGCCCTGTCGGAGACCGTGATCACGGTGGCGCGCATGCCGGCGTGCATCATGTCAGCCACCGATCGCGTTCATGCCGCGGACCGGCTGCAGGAAGAGCGGGTCGCCGATGGCGTGGCCGGCCTTCTTCGCGCCGACGGACCCGCGCAGCACCGTCTCGACCGCTGCGTCACGGTCGGCCACCGTGAGCGACTCGTCGCGCAGCGCCCGCAGCACGTCGAGCTCGTCGGTCGCGAACAGGCAGTTGCGGAGCTGTCCGTCGGCCGTGAGCCGCAGCCGGTTGCACGTCGCGCAGAACGGGGCCGTGACCGAGGCGATCACGCCGACCGTGTGGGGACCCGCGTCGAGCTCGAACCGCTCGGCAGGCGCGTCGCCGCGCCCGGGGACCGGGGTCAGGGACCAGCGCTCGCCCAGCACCGCCAGGATCTCGTCGCGAGTCAGCATCGTGGAGCGGTCCCAGACGTGGCCCGCGTCGAGCGGCATCTGCTCGATGAACCGCATCTCTGCGTCGTGCGCGACCGCCAGGTCGACCAGGTCGACGAGCTCGTCGTCGTTGACGCCGCGCATCGCGACCGCGTTGAGCTTGAGGGGACGCAGCGGGGAGTCGGCTGCCGCGCGGATGCCCTCGAGCACGTCCGGGAGCCGGTCACGCTTGGTCAGGCTCAGGAACCGGTCCTGCCGCGTGGTGTCGATGCTGATGTTGACGCGCGACAGTCCCGCTGCGACGAGCTCGTCCAGGCGCGCAGCGAGACCGATCCCGTTGGTCGTCAGCGTGACCTCGACCGGGGAGCCTCCGCTGGTCAGACCAGCGACGCGGCGGACGATCTCCGCGAGGTCGACCCGCAGCAGGGGCTCGCCACCCGTGAGTCGGAACGACGTCACGCCCAGGTCGGCAGCCACGCGCGCGACGTGCTCGATCTCGTCGGCGGACATGATGCTGGACCGGGTCAGCCAGACGTTGCCCTGCTCCGGCATGCAGTAGGTGCAGCGCAGGGAGCAGCGGTCCGTCAACGAGATGCGCAGGTCGGAGTGGACCCGGCCGAAGGTGTCGACCAGGCCCGTACTGGTGGAGGGTTCCACGCCGAGGCTCATCGGACCCAGCCTAGTGCGCGCCGCACGGGCCGGGCTCAGTGAGAGCGGGTCCAGATGAAGTGGAACGAGTGGTTGCGCGGGTCGGCGGTCGTGCTGAAGTGCTGCAGCGACCAGCCGCCGTCGGTCCAGAGCAGCATGTGACGGTCGACGGCCTGGTTGTCCACACCCTCGTCGAGGGGAAGGATCAGGGAGGAGTGTCGGAGCCGCTGCGCCATGGCGGAAGGCTACCGGCCGGCTCTCGGCGACGGAACGAGCCGGTCAGGAGGCGTCCTGCTGCAGCGGCGGGCACGTGCCGCCCGGCTCGACCAGGAGCTCGTAGTGCCAGACCTCGTTCGCGTACACCTGGCACAGGCCGAAGTCGGGGCCGTGGCGGAGCATCCAGAACGCCGCGTCGGTCGGACCGATGTCGACGGCGTCGCCCGTGACGTGCCGTGAGCGATCCGGGGTCTGGACGAGCTGACGGGCCCCACGCTCCCCGTAGGTCGCGATCGCCTCGTCGAGGAGCTGCTGCTGGTAGTCCGCGCTGCGCCACCCACTCGTGATGCGCACCTCGATCCCGTCCTCCGCGGCTGCCGCGGTGGCCTGGCGCACGGCTTCCAGCAGCTCCGGGTCGAGGCGTGCCACGGCGTTCAGGTGGGTGTCGTCGACCGTGACACCGGAGTCCGGGAGATTGCCGTCGCCCGTGCCGTCAGCCCCGCTGAGCGCGCTGACCGACGACGGCAGGATGCCGCCGGCTCCGTCGGGACGCACCGCGACCCAGGCGATCGCCGCCAGGACAGTGATCAGGAGAGCCGCGACCAGCGGAGCTCGTCGGGACCGACGGCGCGGCACGGGACGGGAGAGCGAGGGGAGGAAGGTGTGGGTCGTCATGGGACCAGCCCAGCCGGGGCGACGTTGTCAGGGCGTCTCCGAATTCCGATACACCCGCGATACGCCGCTGCTCCTAGCTTGGCGGCATGCGTGTCTTGGTCGTCGAGGACGAACCCTTCCTCGCCGACGCCGTACGCGCGGCGTTGCGGCTGGAGGCGATCGCCGCGGACGTCGCCCCGGACGGTTCGACGGCACTCGACCTGCTGGCCGTGAACCAGTACGACGCGGTCGTGCTCGACCGGGACGTGCCGGAGGTGCATGGCGACGACGTGGCCCGCGAGATCGTCGGCTCGGGGCTCGGCACGCGGATCATCATGGTGACGGCGGCGGACCGGCTCGACGACCTCGAGACCGGTTTCGAGCTCGGGGTCGACGACTACCTGACCAAGCCGTTCGAGCTGCGGGAGCTCGTCCTGCGCCTGCGAGCCGTCGCTCGGCGTCCTGCCGTCGCGACACCTCCGGTGCTCGAGGCCGCGGACGTGCGTCTGGACCCGTTCCGGCGCGAGGTGCACCGCGGCGGTCGGTACGTCGCGGTGACCCGCAAGCAGTTCGCGGTGCTCGAGGTCCTGATGGCGGCCGGTGGGGGAGTCGTCAGCGCCGAGGACCTGCTCGAGCGGGCCTGGGACGAGAACGCCGACCCGTTCACCAACGCCGTGCGGATCACCGTCTCGACGCTGCGCAAGCGACTCGGGGAGCCCGGCGTGATCCACACCGTGCCCGGCGTCGGGTACCGGTTCGGACCGGCGGCCTCGTGACGGTCGAGCGCCGCCGCGGCCTGAGCGTGCGGATGCGCCTGACGCTCAGCTACGCCGGCTTCCTGGTCGTGGCCGGTGGGGTCCTGCTCGGCGGTCTGCTGCTCCTGGTCGGGCACTACCTGCCGGCCGGCAGCCTGCAGACGATCGACGGCGCGCCGTCGCCCAGTCGCCGCGACATCGTGGAGGCGGCGATCCCGTGGTTCGCCCGCGGGATGGTGTTCCTCCTGCTGGTCGGGCTGGCCGGAGGCTGGGTCCTCGCCGGTCGGATGCTGCGCCCGCTCGTGCCGATCGACGCCGCGGTCCGGCGCGCTGCGGACGGGTCGCTCGCGCACCGCATCGTCCTGCCCGGCCCGGACGACGAGCTGCGCCGTCTCGCCGACGGGTTCGACGAGATGCTCGCACGCCTCGAGGCGGCGTTCGAGGAGCAGCGGCGCTTCACGGCGAACGCGTCGCACGAGCTGCGCACCCCGCTCGCCGTGACGAAGGCCGTGCTCGAGGTCGCACGCACCGATCCGGCAGGCGCGAACCGGGAGACGCTCGAGCGCCTGCACGTGACCAACGAGCGGGCCATCGCGACGCTCGAGGCGCTGCTCCAGCTCGCGCGGATCGACCGCGGCACGCTCACGTCGTCGCCGTGCGACCTCGGCGAGCTCGTGGATGACGCCGTCCGGGAGGTCCCGGCCTCGATCCAGGTCTCGTGGGAGCCGACGACCGCCGTCGTCAGCGGTGATCCAGTCCTGCTCGGGCGACTCGTCGCCAACCTCGTCGGCAACGCCGTGGTGCACAACGTCGCCGACGGCGGGCACGTCCGGATCGGGCTCGCGCAGACCCCCGGGCACGTCAGGCTCGAGGTCGAGAACAGCGGCCCGATGGTGCCTGCCGCTGTGGTCGGGACTCTGACCGAGCCGTTCGTGCGTCTCGGCTCGCGGATGCACGCCTCCGGCAGCGGTCTCGGCCTGGCGATCGTGGCCTCGATCTGCGACGTCCACGGCGCGAACCTGTTCCTCCGACCACGCGCCCACGGGGGCCTCGTCGTCACGGTCGACCTGCCCGCGGCGTGATCGAGGCGGCCGAGCGAGCCGTCCTCGGCTGGTATCCTGAGGGGGTCGGCATCTCGCCGCACTCAGGGAAGACTCTTACGTCGACCGTCCGGCCCGCTGGCCTTTCTCTCTTTTTGGGACGCCTCCTCTGAAGGACCTCCCGAGGAGACCCATGATTCCCCCCGTTCCCCGATCCGACCTCGGCGCGCGCCTGCGGGCCGTGCCCGGCGTGGCGGCGTCGCTGCCCACGGGAAGCACCGCGATCACGTACTGCGAGGGCCAGTTCGGCGAGCAGGACGGCAAGACCGCGAACGGCCTCGTCCGCCACTCCGAGAAGTACGAGATTCTCAGCGTCATCGACAGTCGCCAGGCGGGTGTGGACGCGGGCGAGTTCCTGGACGGCACGCCGAACGGGATCCCCGTGCTGGCGAGCCTCGAGGACGCCATCGCGACCGCCGGGTTCGTGCCGGACTACCTGATCTGCGGCGTGGCACCCGCCGACGGCCTGCTGTCGACGGCCCAGCGGCTCGTGCTCCTCGACGGCATCTCTCGTGGGATGCACGTCATCAACGGGCTGCACGAGTTCCTCAACGAGGACGCCGAGTTCGTGGCCGCGAGCCTGCTCGCGAACGTCACGATCACCGACATCCGTCGCCCGAAGGAGACCAAGGACCTGCACCTGTTCTCGGGCCGCATCTTCGACGTCACGTGCCCGCGGATCGCGGTGCTCGGTACCGACGGCGCGATCGGCAAGCGCACGACGTCGACCCTGCTGGTCCAGGCGCTCAACGCCGTCGGCATCAGAGCCGTCATGGTCGGCACGGGGCAGACGACCCTGATCCAGGGCGGCAAGTACGGTGCGGCGCTCGATGCGCTCGTGCCGCAGTTCATCTCCGGCGAGGTCGAAAACCAGGTCGTGCTGGCCTTCGAGAACGAGGATCTCGACATCATCGTGGTGGAGGGACAGGGTGCGTTGAGCCACCCCGCCTACCTGACGTCCGGCCACATCCTGCGCGGCAGCCGCCCGCAGGCCGTCATCGTGCAGCACGCGCCAAAGCGCCGGGTCCTGGGCGACTTCCCGATGGTCGCGATGCCGACCGCCGCGAGCGAGGTCGCGCTGATCGAGGCCTTCGCCGACACGAAGGTCATCGGCATCACGGTCAACCACGAGCACATGACGGATGACGAGATCGGTGAGGCGATCGACACGCTCGAGCTCGAGCTCGGCCTCCCGGCGACCGACCCGTTGACGCGTCCCCTCGACCGCCTGGTCGACATGGTGCTGCTGGCGTTCCCGGAGCTCGAGGCGCGCCTCGTCCCGGCCTCCCGGTGACGGCGCCCCGGCTCGACGTCGACCTGGACCTGGTCGCGCACAACACGCGGGTGCTGGTCGACCGGCTCGCACCCCGTGGCATCCGGGTGACCGGCGTGTCCAAGGCCTCGCTCGGGTCGACCGCGGTCGCGGCCGCGATGGTGCGGGGCGGGGCGACGGCGATCGGTGACTCCCGGGTCGAGAACCTCGAGCGCCTGCGAGCCGGCGACCGCGTCACGCCGTTGACGCTGATCCGGTCACCCATGCTGAGCCAGGTCGACCGGGTCGTCCGCG
>JAHEXN010000001.1:18224-44471 GCA_023252095.1 Actinomycetes bacterium
AACACCGAGACCGTCGTGCTCGCGGCGCTGTCGGCCGCCGCCCTGCGCGAGCAGGTGTCGCACGACGTCGTGCTGATGGTCGAGCTCGGGGACCTGCGCGAGGGTGTGGCCGTCGGGGAGGTCGTGGACCTCGCCGCCACCGTGGCCGGCCTGCCGGGGCTCCGTCTGGCCGGTCTCGGCACGAATCTCGCGTGTCGCAGCGGCATCGTGCCCGACCAGGACAAGATGGACCAGCTCTCGGCCCTCGTCGAACTCGTCGAGGCGCGCGTGGGTCACCCGATGACGATCGTGACGGGGGGCAACTCCGCCAACCTGGACTGGGCGTTCGGCACTGCCGACGTCGGACGCGTCGACGAGCTGCGCCTGGGGGAGTCGATCCTGCTCGGCACCGAGCCGCTGCACCGGCAGATCGTGGAGGGGCTGCGGACGGACGCCTTCACGCTCGTGGCCGAGGTCATCGAGGTGCAGACCAAGCCGGCCCAGTCGTGGGGCGCCACGGCTCAGAACGCCTTCGGCGACACGCCGGCGCGCGGGGGTCCCGGGCTGGTCAGACAGGCGATCGTCGCGCTCGGGCGCCAGGACGTCGACCCCGACGGCGCCACGCCGCCTGCCGGCATGAAGGTCCTGGCGGCCAGCAGCGACCACCTCGTGGTCGACGTGGGTGACCACGGCACCGTGGTGGGCGACGAGATCGCCTTCCAGCTCGACTACAGCGCTCTCGTGCGCGCCATGACCTCGCCGTTCGTCGTCGTCCGCCCGACCGGGTCCGCGTCTCCCGACGTCACCGCGCCCGTTCCCACCCGAGGAGCCGCATGACGAGCACCCCCGCCGAACGACTCGCCCGGGCCTCGGCGATCCTCAAGCGGCAGCCGATCATCGACGGGCACAACGACCTGCCCTGGGTCGCCCGTGAGGTCGCCGACTACGACCTGGAGACGCTCGACCTCCACGACACCGCCGACCTGACGCACACCGATCTGCGCCGACTCCGGGCGGGACATGTGGGCGCGCAGTTCTGGTCGGTGTGGGTCCCGACCGACCTCGCCGACGACGGCGCGCTCGTCGCGACGCTGGAGCAGATCGACTTCGTGCACCAGATGATCGCCGCCTACCCGGGCGACTTCCGGCTCGCGGTCACCGCCGACGACGTCGTCGCGGCACAGGAGGAGGGCCGGATCGCGTGCCTGATCGGCGCCGAGGGCGGCCACTCGATCGGCAACTCGCTCGGCGCGCTCCGCACGCTGCACATGCTGGGCGTCCGGTACCTCACGTTGACGCACGACCGGAACGTCCCCTGGGCCGACTCCGCGACCGACGTCCCCGTGGCCCACGGGCTCACCCGGTTCGGTCGGGAGATCGTGGCCGAGATGAATCGCATCGGCATGCTCGTCGACCTGTCGCACGTCTCGGTCGAGACCATGAACGACGCGCTCGACGTGACGGAGGCGCCCGTCATCTTCAGCCACTCGTGCTGTCGCGCCCTGGTCGACCACCCCCGCAACGTGCCGGATGACGTGCTGCACCGGCTGCGCGACAACGGTGGTCTCTGCATGGTCAGCTTCGTGCCGGAGTTCGTCTCGGCCGAGTACCACGCGTGGCAGACCCGGCTCGAGGAGCACCTCCACGTCCGAGGGGCCACGGGTGGCACGCGTGGCTCCCGCGAGGGCGCCCGTCAGGAGTTCATCGCGGGCAACCCCCCGCCGCGCACGACCCTCAGCCAGGTTGCCGACCACCTCGAGCACGCCCGCTCGATCCTCGGCATCGAGGGCGTCGGCATCGGCGGCGACTACGACGGCACGCCGGACTTCCCGGACGACCTGCCGGACGTCTCGGGGTACCCGGCCCTGTTCGCCGAGCTCGTGGCGCGCGGCTGGACGGATGCCGACTGCGAGCTGCTCGCCGGGGGAAACGTGCTTCGCGTCATGCGGGCGGCCCTGCCCGTCGCGGAGCGCCTGGGTGCGTCGCGACGACCGTCGCGCATGCGGATGGGTGCCGAACCCTCCTGACCGTGGCTAGTCTGCGCTCAGTCCCCAGGTCGATCCGAAGGAGCAGACCATGGTCCATGTCACGGCCGACATGATGGTGTCGCTTGACGGCTTCGCGTCAGGAGTCGACGCGAGCCAGAGCCTGGAGCAGCCGTTCGGCGACTGCGACTTCGAGGCGTTGGCCCGCTGGCGGTTTGAGGACGCCGACGCCAACGCCGCCGAGATCGAGGCGATCGTGGGCGCCGACGCCTACGTCATGGGACGCAACATGTTCGGACCCGGCCGGGACGAGCACGACCCGGAGTGGACCGGCTGGTGGGGCGACGAGCCTCCGTACGGGGCACCGGTCTTCGTGCTGAGCCATCACGAGCGAGAGCCGCTCGTGATGGCGGGTGGCACGACCTTCACCTTCGTGACGACGGGCCTGCGGGACGCATTTGACCGTGCCGTGGCTGCTGCTGGCGACCGGGCCGACGGCGGGGGCCGCGTGTCGATCGCGGGCGGGGCGACGACCCTCAACCAGTTCCTCGCGGCCGGGCTGATCGACGAGCTGCGGCTCCACGTCGTGCCGGTCCTGTTCGGTGCAGGCCAGCGCCTGTTCGAGGGCGTCCCGCCGATGCGGCTGGAGCAGGTCTCGTCCCGAGCGACGACCCACGTGACACACCTGACGTACCGGATCCTGCGGTGAGCCCCCTGGGTGTGACCTGCATCTCACCTAGGCTGGGCCGATGAACGACTCGGCCCTCATCACGACCGGTCTCCCGATCGCCCTGGCGATCATCATGTTCGGGCTCGGACTCAGCCTCACGGTCGACGACTTCGTGCGGGTGGCCCGTTCGCCGCGTGCGGTCGTGGTGGCGCTCGTGGTCCAGGTGCTGGTGCTGCCGGCCGTGGCGTTCGGGCTCGTCACGGCCTTCGACCTCGATCCGTTGCTCGCGGTGGGCGTCATGCTGCTCGCGGCCTCGCCCGGCGGCACGACCGCCAACCTGTTCAGCCACCTCTTCCGCGGTGACGTCGCGCTCAACGTGACGCTCACGGCGGTCAACTCCGTGCTGGCCGCCGTGACGATCCCGCTGATCACGAACTTCGCGATCAATCACTTCGATGCCGACGGTGAGCTCGGTCTGCAGCTCGGCAAGGTCGTGCAGGTCGTCGCGATCGTGCTGGTGCCCGTTGCGATCGGCATGGCGGTCCGTCGACGCAGCGAGACGTTCGCCGCCCGCGCCGACCGACCCGTCCGGGTGTTCTCCATCGCCGTGCTGGTGGCCGTCTCGGTCGGCGCGATCCTGGGGGAGCGCGAGAACATCGCCGACTACGTCGAGCAGGTCGGCATCGTGGCGGGCCTCTTCTGCCTGATCAGCCTGAGCCTGGGGTACCTCGGTGCCCGGGTCCTGCGGCTCGACCATCCCCAGGCGGTCGCGAGCTCGATGGAGATCGGCATCCACAACACGACGATCGCGCTGACGATCGCTCTGAGCGTGCTCGACAGCACCGAGGTCGCGATCCCGGCCGCGGTCTACTCGATCCTGATGTACGTCCTGGCCACGGCGTTCGGGTTCGCCATCACGGCCGGGCGCCGACGGGACGCGAACGCTACGGGGGCCACCGGCTAAGGTCTGGCCGTGACCCTGATCGACGACGCCCAGCTCGCCGCCCGACTCGTCACCGACGCCGCTCGGCTCGCCGCGCAGATGCGCGCGGAGGGACTCGAGGTCGCGCGGAAGACCTCGGTCTCCGACGTCGTGACCGACGCCGACCACGCGGCGGAGAAGCTCGTGGTCGAGACGCTCACGACCGAACGCCCGGACGACGGCCTCCTCGGCGAGGAAGGTGCCGCCCGCGAGGGGACCTCCGGCCGGCGGTGGGTCATCGACCCAGTCGACGGCACGTACAACTTCGCGTCGGGGTCGGACTACTGGTGCTCCGCGATCGCGCTGACCATCGACGACGTCGCGGTGCTCGGGGCGGTCGCGCACCACGCGAGCGGCACGGTGTGGGTCGGCGGGCCCGATCTCCCGACGACCGCCAACGGGCAGCCGATCGAGGGCCGTCAGGACGGCGAGCTCGCGGGGCTCAGCGTCGCGAGCTACCTGCACCCGAGCGGCATCGCGCACGACCAGGTGCGCGAGCCGTTCCTGCGCGCGGCGTCGGGCGCGGCGACGATGCGCATGCTCGGTTCGGGCTCGATGGACCTCGTCGGCGTCGCCACAGGACGCATCGGTGCTTGGTTCCAGCACAGCACGCCCGCGTGGGACTGGCTCCCGGGAGCTGCGATCATCGCGGGTGCGGGGTGCAGTGCCGTGCAGCTCGAGCTCGGCGGCCTGCTCTGGTCGGTCGCGGGTCCGCCCACGGCGACGCGAGAGCTCACGGCGCGACTCACGGGGGAGGTGCCCGCATGAGCGAGCACAATCGAGCGAGCGAACGGGTACTCGGTCTGTCCTCCGTCGCGGTGTTCTGCGGTTCCCGGTTCGGCACCGACCCGGCGTACGAGGCGGCGGCCGTCGAGGTCGGCCGTACCCTCGCTGAGCGTGGCATCACGCTCGTCTACGGCGGTGGCCGCGTCGGACTGATGGGCGCCGTCGCCGACGCCGCCGTGGCTGCTGGTGGCGAGGTCGTGGGCGTGATCCCGCGATCGCTCGACGAGCGCGAGGTCGCCCACGCGGGACTCACCGAGCTGCACGTCGTCGAGACGATGCACGAGCGCAAGGCGATCATGGCCGACCGGGCCGACGCCTTCCTCGCGCTGCCCGGCGGCATGGGCACGCTGGAGGAGATCACCGAGCAGTGGACGTGGACTCAGCTCGGCATCCACGCCAAGCGCAGTGCCTTCTACGACGTGGGGGGCTTCTGGCGGCCGCTGTCGGCCCTGGTCGACTCGATGGTCGAGACCGGGTTCCTCACCGCGGAGCACGCGGCGCTCGTGAGCTTCGGCAGCGATCTCGAGTCGCTGCTCGATCGGCTCGGTGAGCCGCTGGCGGCCCAGCAGAAGGATTACGACGCCCGCCCTTGATCCGGGTGCGCCGGTCGTGTGACGCAGCCCACCGCCTCGCGCCCCGGCCGTTCGCCGACACGTCACCGCGACGTCTCCGTCCCGTCAGACGACGCCTCGAACGTGGGTGGCATGAGGATTGCCATCGTCGCTGAGTCGTTCCTCCCGCAGACCAACGGAGTGGTCACGTCCGTGCTGCACGTGCTGCAGCACCTCGAGCGTCGCGGGGACGACGTGCTCGTGATCGTGCCGGACAGTGCCGCAGGCGAGGTGCCGGCCGAGGTGCACGGCGCCCGGGTCGTCACGGTCCCCTCGTGGTCGCTGCCGATGTACCCGGACGTCCGCGTCGCGACGGGCGGGGTGGCCCGCCTGCAGCGGCTGCTCGAGGACTTCGGTCCCGACGTCGTCCACCTGGCCTCGCCCTTCGTGCTGGGCTGGCGCGCCACGCTCGCCGCTCGCGAGATCGACGTCCCGACCGTCGCGATCTACCAGACCGACGTCCCGGCGTACGCCGCCGAGTACGGGATGCCGTGGGCGGAGCGTCTGCTGTGGCGGCGCGTGTGCGACATCCACGACCGGGCCGCGTTGACGCTCGCCCCCTCCTCGAGCGCCGTGGTCGCGCTCGAGGCGCAGGGCGTCCAGCGCATCCGCATCTGGCGACGCGGCGTCGACTCCGTCCGGTTCTCGCCGGACCACCGCGACGAGGCGCTGCGCCGTGAGCTGGCCCCGAACGGAGAGAAGCTCGTCGGCTTCGTGGGCCGTCTGGCGCCCGAGAAGCAGGTCACGGACCTGGCAGCGCTCGCCGGCGTGCCCGGCATCCGGGTCGTCGTCGTGGGGGACGGCCCGGACCGCGCCAAGCTCGCGGCCGCCCTGCCCGGCGCCCACTTCACCGGAATGCTGCACGGTGCTGAGCTGGGACGGCACGTCGCGAGCCTCGACGTCATGGTGCACCCGGGGGAGACCGAGACGTTCTGCCAGGTCGTGCAGGAGGGCCTGGCTGCCGGTGTGCCGGTCGTCGCGGTCGCGAAGGGCGGCCCGCTGGACCTCGTCGACCACAGCCGCACGGGGTGGCTGTACCCCGCGGGCGACCTGGCCGCGATGGCCAACCACGTCCGCGACCTCACGGGCGACGAGTCGAAGCGCAAGGCGTTCGGCACGGCCGCGCGACGCGCCGTGCAGGACCGTCGCTGGTCGTCGGTCTGCGGCGAGCTCGTGGGCCACTACGCCGCGGCGATCGAGGCGGGGGTTCCCGCGGAGCCGTTCCCGCTCGGGCTCCTGCGCAAGCGCTCCCGGTCGCGGGCCTGACCAGGCGTCTGACGTCCTGACGAGCGGCCTGGACCAAGGTCGACGGGCGGCGACTGACCTCCGCCATCGTGGGATCGAGGATGATGCATCGCGGCACCCCGAGCAGCCCATATGCATCATCATCATCAGTCACCCGAGGACACGAGATGATGCAACGTGGTGGTCATGACTACCCGGATGCATCGTTCTCGGTCCAACTGCGGACGAAGGTCGGCCGGACCCTCGACCTCTCGTCCGTGCCGCTTGTCAGCAACATCGGCCGGCGGTCAGCTACGAGCTGGGACCCTTACGCCTGCAGCGCGGTACCCAGCGCGTCGACGGCGTGATCGATCTCGTCGCGGGTGATGACGAGCGGGGGAGCGATGCGCAAGGTGCGCTCGTGGGTCTCCTTGCAGAGGACGCCCTGGTCGCGCAGCGCCATCGAGACCTCGCGACCGGTCTTGGCAGTGGGGTCGATGTCGACGCCGGCCCACAGGCCACGGCCGCGGACAGCGGCGACGCCGTGGCCGATGAGGCCCTCGAGGCGCTGGTGCAGGTGGGCGCCGAGCTCGGTCGAGCGCTCCTGGAACTCGCCGGTGCGCAGCAGGTCGACGACGGCGTGGCCGACGGCGGCGGCGACGGGGTAGCCGCCGAACGTCGAGCCGTGCTGGCCCGGCTTCAGGACACCGAGCACGTCGCGCCGGCCGACCACGGCCGAGACGGGGATGATGCCGCCGCCGAGCGCCTTGCCCAGCGTGTAGAGATCGGCGCGGACGCCCTCGTGGTCGAGCGCGAAGAGCGTGCCCGTGCGGGCGAGGCCCGACTGGATCTCGTCGGCGATCAGCAGGACGTCGTTCTCGTCGCACGCGCTGCGGACGTCGGCCCAGAATCCCTCCGGCGGCACGACGACGCCGGCCTCGCCCTGGATGGGCTCCATCAGCACGGCCGCGGTGTTCGGACCGATCGCGTCGCGCACGGCCTGGGCGTCGCCGTACGGCACGGTCACGAAGCCTGGCGTGAACGGGCCGTAGTTGTCGTGCGCCACGGGATCGTCGGAGAACGAGACGATCGTGGTCGTGCGACCGTGGAAGTTGCCCGAGGCGACGATGATCTCGGCCGAGTCGAAGGCGACACCCTTGACCTCGTAGGCCCACTTGCGGGCGACCTTGATGGCCGACTCGTCGGCCTCGGCGCCCGTGTTCATCGTGAGGACCATCTCGGTGCCGGTCAGCTCGGCGAGATCGCGGCAGAACGCGCCGAAGCGGTCGTTGTGGAACGCGCGCGACGTCAGGGTGAGGCGGTCGAGCTGGTCGCGCACCGCCGCGATCAGGGCCGGGTGGCGGTGCCCGAAGTTCAGTGCGGAGTAGCCCGACAGGAAGTCGAGGTACCGCCGTCCTTCGACGTCGGTGACCCAGGCCCCCTCGGCCTCCGCGATCACGACGGGCAGCGGGTGGTAGTTGTGCGCTCCCCACGCGTCGTCGAGCTCGATCACGGACTGGGTCGTCAGATGCTCGGCCATGCCCCCCACGCTAACGGCTCCCTGGACGTGCGCCGCGCAGCAGCACGCGGGCGGCGACGTACGCGACGCCGGCGAGCACGGTGAGCGTGACCGTGAGCTGGACCGCGGAGGCTCCGTCGTCCGGCAGGGCTGGGGGAGTCGCGGGTGCTGCGGCCGGGGCGACGACCTCGGCCAGGACGGCCTCGGTGGCGATGAGCCGAGGGGCCGGGCGCGCCTCGGACTCCGAGGAGTCGGTCCAGTCGTACCCGCCACCGTCGGCACACGTCTGACGTGTCGGGAACAGCAGCGTCTGCCCGGCCGAACCGGTGAGCCGGGCCACGACCGTGAACCGGGGGTTGGCCCGGTTGCCGATGCCGGGACCGGCGAAGACCACGCGGGTGCCCTCGGCCGTCGCGGTCCACCCCTCGGGACCGGTGCCGCCGATGATCTCGGCTCCCTCGGGCACCTCGACGGCGAGCTCGACGGTCGGGGAGGTGTCGCAGCTGTGGTCGAACGTGATCGTGAGCTCGACGGAGCCGTCACCGACAGGCACCGCTTGCTCCAGCAGCACGTGCGCCGATGCCGGAGCCACGCCGCACCACAGCAGGACGCTCATGAGGGCCACCACCAGGGGAGCCCCGAGGACGGTGCGGGTCATTCGGCCACCTCCAGGACGGCAGAGTCGGACGGGCGCTCGTAGGTCGAGGTGCGCACGCCGACCTCGATGCGCCAGGAGCCGGCGATCGGCAGGTCGATGCTGCCCTCGTACGAGCCGGGGGAGACCTCGACGAGCTCGTGGCGGAAGGGACCGAGCTCGAACTCCTCGATGCCGACTGACACCTGCGGTGGCTCGATCGCGGTGACGGGATTGCCGTCTGCGTCCGTCACGGTGAGCTGGGCGCTGTTGGTGCCGACGCCGCCCGGGGTCAGCACGAGTGTCGCCGTGGTGCCGCCACCCAGGTCGAGGTCGAGCTCGGCCGGCGCAGACGCTGCGGATGCCGGAACGGTCTCGGCGGCGCGCGGCACCTGGGTGACCAGGCCGGCGGTCACGGCTGTGACGACGGCGACGATCGTGACCTCGGCGGCCACAGTGCGCCGCAGGACGGTGAGGTCGACCGTGCGGTGCGTCCGCAGGTGACGGAGGTTCCAGGCGGCGATCAGCACGATCGCGCCCACGAGCACGACCTTGACGATCAGGTGCACGCCGTAGGAGGTGTCGGGGAGGTCGCGGACGGTCGCAGGGACGCGCCACCAGAGGACGCCGCCCGACACCACGAGCACCGCGAACGAGACGAGCGCGAGCGCAGAGAACCGGCGGACAGCCTGTTGCACGTGCGCGGCCCGGACCGCGCGGCCTGCCGTCAGCAGCAGCACGAGCCCCACGAGTCCGCCGGCCCAGAGAGCGGCGGCGATCGTGTGGAGGACGTCCGCCGCGAGCACCAGGGGCACGGGGCCGAAGGTCCGGGTGTGACCCACGACCGCCAGCGATCCGACGGCGACGGCGGCAGACGCCACGGCGACGGCGGGCGCGCGCCGGACCGTGAGCGCGGCGACCCCGAGGGCGGCGGCCAGCAGCAGCGCCGCAGCACCCGTCTCGGTGCGCCACGTGGAGCCGTCGACCACGACGGTTCCGATCCCGTTGAGTGCGGTGGCGTTCTGCCAGAGGGTGGTCAAAGGTGCCAGCGCCAAGGCGGCGAGCACCGCCACGGCGGCGGCGAGACCACCGGTTCGCAGCAACCGCCGACGTGCGGTGGGTGAGTCGCGCACGGCGGGGCCGGCCACGAGGAGCCCGAAGGGGAGGAGCCCCGTGGCGATCAGGAGCCCGCCGTACCGCGCGGCCTCGGCCGTCTTGCGGAGCAGGTCGACGTCGCGTGGCGCGTCGACCGTCGGGATCTCGACCGTGGTCGCCGACGGCGACCCGACCGAGAAGCTCAGCCCGCCCGCAATGGGGTGGCTGTCGGCCGAGATGACCCGCCATCCGACGATGTAGGTGCCATCGGTCAGGGGAGCCTCGGGGGTCAGGGTCACGACCTCGTCGGACGCGCTGACGTCGACGGAGACCGCGGTGCCGTCGCCGGTCAACAGCTCGATGCCGTCAGTCAGACGGACGGACTCGGTGAAGGTCAGGCTGATCTCCGCCGGCGCCTCGGCGAGGACCTCGCCGTCGCCGGGGCTCGTCGACACCAGGGACGCGTGCGCCGACGCCGGCGACGCCAGCACGCCCGACGCCAGGAGGAGCAGCCCGACGGGCACGGCGAGAAGCCGTGCCCGTCGGAGGATCGTCGCAATCACGACTTCGCGCCGCTCCTCACGAAGGCCGCACCGCCGAGCAGCAGGCCGCCGGCGCCCAGCGCGAGGGCGATCCAGCCCACGACGCCCACCCCCGACTCGGACTCGTCCGACGCTGCCGCGGCGGGCTCGGGCGCCGCAGAGGCGCCGTGGCCGTCGTCCGTCGCCGCGGTCAGCGTGAACGCGGGTGCCGGGGCGTCCGGCTCGGGCTCGCCCTCGACCGTCTCGTCGATCCACGCCGTCTCGCCGGTCTCGCAGGTCTGGATCGTCGGGAAGGCGAGCTGCTCGCCCGCCTCGCCCTCCGGCAGCTTGAGCTGGAGCTCGAAGGCGTCGCGGTAGCCGTCGGGCAGCGGGGTCGTCGCGGTGTAGACGACCTCCGCGACCCGCTCGGTGTACTGGCCGCCATGGCCGTCGTCGACGGGCTCGTCGAGGGCTTCCATGACCTTCTCGATCGTGTAGTCGGCGTGACGGGTGGGCGTCACCGCGAAGATCCCGTCCGGGATCGAGATGCTGATCCGGGTCGTGGGCGATCCTTCGCAGCCGTGGCCGTTGCTGAACGTCAGCACGGAGTAGGCGCCGGCGGCGGTCGTGCTCGGGGTGACGGTCACGTGGGCGCTCGCGGCACCGGCCGCGAGCATCGTGGCGCCGAGGCCGAGGGCGCCCCCGAGGGCGAGTCGGGCGAAGGCGCGAGAGGGCAGGGTCAGCTGGTTCATGCAGGTGGTCCTTCAGGTTTCGGTCGGGACGTCGTCTCGCAGGGCGCGCGACGACGACGGACGCACCGAGAGGTGCGGCCGGGGTGTCAGACGACCGACACCGGGGGACCGCGGCGGCTGAGGGAACCGGTGAGGACCGGCGAGAGGTCGCGCGGCACGACCGTTGCCGGCACGACGCGTCGCGCCACGACGGGTGCGGCCGACGGACGATCCACGAGCGATGGACTCAACCACGCGTGCAAGCGCCACAGCAGCGCCTCACCGCGTGCGAGCAGCACGGCGCTGACCACGACCCCGACGAGGTGCGCGAGGACCATCGTGGGCTCGTGCCAGGGTCCGTGGCCGTGCAGGTAGCCGGTGAGCGCGTGAACCCCCAGCTGCGCGGTGACGAGCAGGGCCAGCAGGGTGGGCACGCCGATGCGGCGCGATCCGATCGTTGCCGTGACGGTGGTGACGCCCAGGCAGGCCAGGACGACGGCGAGCCAGGACGAGTGAGCGCCTCCACCCACGACGTGGGCGACCGAGGCGACACCGGCCACCACCAGCCCGACGGCCGCGGCGCGCGCCAGGCGCAGCCCTCCGCGGCTCGGATCCCACATGCGCCGGACCCTAGCACTGCGAACGGGGGTCTCAGCCCCGGCAGGTACGCTCGGCAGCGCCATGACCGACCTCTCCCCACGCCCGTCCGCCAGGGCCACTGGGCTCGTCGTCGCGGTCCTCGTCGCAGCTCCGCTCCTGGCCGGCGCAACGCTCCTGGGCGGCGCGTCCCCGGCCTCGGCGCATGCGGGGCTCGTCTCGTCGAGCCCCGCCTCGCGTGCCGAGCTCGAGACGATGCCGGAGGACGTCCGGCTGACCTTCAACGAGGACATGAACCGGCCCTCCTACGTCACGGTCACCTCGCCCGACGGCACGGTCGTGGCCAAGGGCGAGGGTGCCGTCGACGGTCATGACGTCGTCCAGCAGGTCGACGACCCGGGCCAGGCCGGCACGTACCGCGTCGACTACCGCGTGATCTCGGCCGACGGCCACCCCGTGGAGGGGGCCCTGGAGTTCGACGTCACGACGGGCGACACCATGACGTCTGGCCCGGTCGAGCAGGTCACCTCGTCCACATGGTGGTGGGTCGCCCTCGTGACGCTCCCGTGGCTCGCCCTCGCAGCTCTGCTCCTCCAACGCCGACGAACCAGGTCGACCCATGACTGACCAGACCACGACCGAACGGGAAGCTGCTGAGCCTGGGTCGGAGGCCGTCAGGCCCGCGCCGACCAGCCCCGGCCTCGCCGTCGCGGTGGGAGCCACGACGGCGTTCACGGCCCTGGTCCTCACGATGGTCGTCGGCGGGTCGGCCCCGGAGCCCGCGGCCGTTGGTCTGCCCGATCCCGGCCCGCTGGTCGGCTGGCTGCTCCCAGCCGTGACCCTCGTGGCCGATCTCATGGCGATCGGCGTTGTCGGCTTCCTGGTGCTGTCCGCGGTGCTCCTGCCGTCGTCGAGCGACGACGCCCAGGGTCTGGCGGTCGACGGGGTCCGCATCGCGCGCAGAGCGGCGTGGACGTGGTTCTGGGTGTCCCTCCTGCTCTACGTCGTGACGGCCGCCGACCTGTTCGCCGTGCCGATCTCGCAGCTCGACCGCGACGTCCTGACCGCCGTGACCCGCGACAGCGACATCGGCCGCAGCATCCTGCTGCAGGCCGCGGGCGCGCTCGTGCTGGCCGTCGTCCTCCGCTGGACCATCGGGGTCCGGGCCCTGGCTGGTTGGAGCGCGTTCGCCCTCGCGGTCATGCTGCCCGCCGCGCTCTCCGGTCATGCGGCCTCTGGAGGCTCGCACTCGCTCGCCTCCGTGAGTCTCTACCTGCACGTCGCCGGCGTCGCGGTGTGGGTCGGTGGGCTCGTCGCGCTCGGCTGGGTCGCGCGCCGCGGAAGCCGTCGGCTCGAGGCCGCCGTCGCGCGGTACTCGACCCTGGCGCTGTGGTGCTTCGTCGTGGTCGGTGTCTCCGGCGTGCTCAACGCCTCGGTGCGGGCCACGTCCCTCGACCAGCTCTTCGGTTCCGCGTACGGCCGCATGGTCATGCTCAAGGCTGCGGCGTTCTTGGTCCTGGGAGTCCTCGGCTGGTACCAGCGACGTCGCATCGTGGCGGCCGGGGGTGGCTTCCTGCGGCTCGCGGCCACCGAGGCGCTGATCATGGTCGGCACCGTGGGCGTTGCGGTGGCGCTCTCGCGCACCCCCACGCCTGCGGGCGACGTCCTGCTGACGCCGGCCGAGGACCTCATCGGCGGACCCATGCCCGCCGCCCCGACCGTCGAGCGGTTCCTGACGGGCTTCTACCCCAGTGGCGTCGGCATCGCCGTCGTCGGCCTCGGCACCGCGCTGTACGTCGCCGGGGTCCTGGTGCTGCGTCGCCGCGGCGACCGGTGGCCCGTCGGCCGCTCGGTCGCCTGGGCGCTCGGCATGCTCGTCGTCGCCTGGGCCACGATGGGCGGCCTCGGCACGTACTCGCACGTGCTCTTCAGCGCCCACATGGTCAGCCACATGCTGCTGTCGATGGTCGCGCCGATCTTCCTCGTCCTGGGCGCTCCGGTCACGCTGGCGCTCCGGGCCCTGCCCGGTCCGCGCCAGCCCGGCGAGGTGTCGCCGCGGGGAATGCTCACGGCGGTCCTGCACTCGCGGGTCGCGACGTTCCTGACGCACCCCGTCGTGGGGCCGGTCCTGTTCATCGGCAGCCTCTACGGCCTGTACTTCACGCCGTTGTTCGACACCTTGATGCGCAGCATCCTGGGCCACGTCGGCATGGAGCTGCACTTCCTCGCCGTCGGCACGCTGTTCTACTACGTCATCATCGGCGTCGATCCGTCCCCGCGGCGGCTCGTGCCTCTGGCGCGCTTCGGCGTGATGCTCGTGACGCTGCCGTTCCACGCGTTCTTCTCGATCGCCGTGATGTCGGCGACGGTCCCGATGGGGGAGGCCTACTGGCGCGACCTCGACCGGCCGTACCTGACCGACCTCGTGCACGACCAGTACCTCGGCGGCAGCATCTCGTGGGCGCTCGGCGAGGTGCCGCTGCTGATCGTCATGGTCGCGCTGCTGGCCCAGTGGTTCCGCACCGACCTGCGCGAGCAGCGTCGGATCGACCGGGCGGCCGACCGTGACGACGACGCCGAGCTCAAGGCCTACAACGAGCGCCTGCGCCGCATCGCCGAGAACGACCGCCGCTGACTCCCTGTGCACGACGAAGGCCCGCACCTGGAGGTGCGGGCCTTCGTCGTTCGAGCGCAGGTCAGAAGATGATCTGGCTGCCGGTGGTGGCTGCGGTGAAGCGTTCCTGGGCGTCGGCCCAGTTGACGATGTTCCAGAACGCCTTGACGTAGTCGCCCTTGACGTTGAGGTAGTCGAGGTAGAAGGCGTGCTCCCACATGTCGAGCTGGGTGATCGGGATCAGCGTGGCGGGGATGTTGGCCTGCTGGTCGTAGAGCTGGACGACGAGGAGCTTCTGGCCCAGGGAGTCCCAGGCGAGGATGGCCCAGCCGGAGCCCTGGATCGTGAGTGCGGTCTGCTCGAAGTGGGCGCGGAACTTGTCGAAGGAGCCGAAGTTCTCGTCGAGCGCGGCGGCGAGGTCGCCGGTGGGCTTGTCGCCGCCCTCGGGGGAGAGGTTCTTCCAGAAGATCGAGTGGTTGATGTGGCCACCCAGGTTGAACGCCAGGTTCTTCTCGATGCCGGCGATGGCTCCGAAGTTGTCGGAGTCGCGGGCCTCCTCGAGCTTCTCGAGCGCCGTGTTGAGTCCGGCGACGTAGTTGGCGTGGTGCTTGGAGTGGTGCAGCTCCATGATCTTGCCGGAGATGTGCGGATCCAGGGCACCGTAGTCATACGACAGATCGGGCAAGCTGTAGTCAGCCACGCGTCCTCCTCAGGGAAGGCCGGCAGGCCCTCCGGTAGTTCAGTTTGGGTGTGCAGATGTCGTGCACTTCCATCTTGGCACTCGCCGCGAACCACGCAGCACGAGCCCCGTCGTGTCTCTCGATGTGGAACACCGATCCGGAGGGCCCATGGCCTAGGGTTGCGGTGATGAACACCGAGGATCGCGTGCTGACGGTGCCCAATGCCCTCAGCTTCGTCCGGCTGCTGCTGGTGCCCGTGTTCCTGTGGCTCGTCCTGGGACCGGAGTGGGACGAGCTCGCCCTGCTCGTGCTGATCGTCTCCGGCATCACCGACTACCTCGACGGCAAGCTCGCGCGCAGCCTCGGCCAGACCTCCAAGATCGGGGCGATCCTCGATCCGGTCGCCGACCGGCTGTACATCCTGGCGGTCGTCGTGGGCCTGGGTCTGCGCGAGATCATCCCGTGGTGGCTCGTGGTCGCGATTCCGCTGCGCGACGTCTTCCTGTTCAGCCTCGTCCCGTTCCTGCGGACCCGGGGGTTCAGCTCCCTGCCGGTGCACTTCCTGGGCAAGGCCGCCACCGCAGGCTTGCTGTACGCCTTCCCGCTCCTGCTGCTCGGCGACGGTGCCGGCACGGTCGCCGACCTCGCCAACGTGTTCGGGTGGGCGTTCGCCATCTGGGGCGTCGGCCTCTACTGGTGGGGTGGCGTCCTCTACGCGTTCCAGGTCCGCCGTCTGCTGACGACCTCGCCGAGGCTCGCGCCCGAGGACCGTCCGGCGCGCGGCGAACGCCGATCGGGCTAACCCGATGCGCCCCGACCGGTCGGGAGCAGCCGACCGCACCCCCAGGCCCGAGCGCACCCCGTACAGCCGCGAGGCCACGGGCCTGCTCGACCAGATCGCCGAGCGCGCGCTCGACGACGACTACTACGTCGTGCGGCCCGGTCGCTACTCCCGGTCGCGCGGGCTCAACACCGCTGCGACCGCGCTGGTGCTCACGCTCTTCACGCTCATGGTCACGATCACCGCCGTGCAGTACTACCAGGACAGGCCTTCGCGCAGCGAGACCCGTGACGCCCTGCTGGCCGACATCGAGCAGGGCCAGAGCCTGCAGGACGACCTGCAGCTCCAGGTCAGGGCGCTCGAGGCCGAGGTCGCGTCCCTGCAGGGCGACCTCGAGAAGACGCCGGCCGAGATCGCCGACGAGATCGCCGCGGGCGCGTCGCAGGTCCGCGGCGACGGGCTGCGCATCACGATCGATCCGGCTGACGGAGCCGCGGTCGGCGACGGCGAGCTGCGGGCCATGGTCAACGAGCTCTGGATCGGCGGTGCCGAGGCGATCGCGGTCAACGGTCAGCGGTGGGGTGCCCTCACGTCGCTGCGGGCGGCCGGCGGGGCGATCACGATCAACTTCAGCTCGATCGGGGCGCCCTACGTGTTCTCGGTCATCGGTGACCGCGACGCGATCCGTGAACGTCTCGAGACGAGCGGCGAGGACGGATACTGGAAGCGTCGCCAGAACCAGGACGAGTTGACGTACGGCGTCGTCGATGCCGACGATCAGGTGCTGCCCGCGGCCCCCGGGCACCGCACGACCATCACCCGCGCCACCCCGGTGCCGCCCGAGGAAGGAACCTCATGATCCCGATCCTTGGTCTCGTCGTGGGCGTCGCGATCGGTCTCGTGCTCCAGCCGGAGGTGCCCGTCGCGCTGCAGCCCTACCTGCCGATCGCGATCGTCGCGGCGCTCGACGCCGTGGTCGGTGCGCTGCGCGCCTTGGGGGAGCGGCGTTTCGACGACCGCGTGTTCGTCGTGTCCTTCGTCTCGAACGTGCTGATCGCCGCGTTCATCGTGTTCCTGGGTGATCAGCTGGGTGTCGGGTCGCAGCTCTCGACGGGCGTCCTGGTCGTCCTCGGCATCCGGATCTTCGCGAACGCGGCGGCCATCCGTCGCCGGGTGTTCCATGCCTGAGCCCGAGCAGACCCCGGCCGAGCTCCCGCCCGAGGGCGTCGAGGGCGAGGTCCTGCGTCCGGTCGAGCGCAAGCGTTCGCGGCAGCTGCTCTCGGCGGTCCTGCTGGGCCTGCTGGCCTTCACCGTCACGGTCCAGCTGGGTCAGGACGAGGCCGACGGCTACCAGAACCTGCGCAGCGTCGAGCTCGTCGAGCTGCTCAAGACCCTCGATGCCACGAACGGGCGGCTGTCGGACCGATCTCCGGACCTCCACGGACGCCTCCGAGACGGCCCAGAAGGAGGCCCAGCGGCGCCTGGACGACCTCTCGATCCTCGCCGGCACGGTCGGTGCCACGGGCCCAGGCGTGCGGCTGACGCTGTCGGACCCCGAGGGCACGATCGGCGCCTCCCTGCTGCTCGACACGGTCCAGGAGCTGCGTGACGCGGGTGCGGAGGCCATCGTCATCAACGGCTTCGCCCGCGTCGTGGCCCAGACCTGGTTCGCCGACGACGACGAGTCCGGGGGAGTCCTGGTCTCGGGCAAGCAGGTCGAGGGGCCGTACGTGATCGAGGCGATCGGTGATCCCGCGACGATGGCACCGGCGATCGACTTCCGGGGCGGCATCGCCGACCGGGTCGAGTCGCGAGGTGGCACACTCTCCGTCGAGCGTGTCGACAGCATCACGATCACGGCCCTGGCTGACGTCGTGCCGCCCGAGTACGCTCGGGGCGATTCCTAAGACCTCCGCACGACCCCACCGCCCCCTGTTCGGACTGCTTGAAGGAGCGCCCGTGATCCCCGAGGACCTGCACTACAGCGAAGAGCACGAGTGGGTGCGCGTCGACGGCGACGTCGTCACGATCGGCATCACCGACTTCGCCCAGGACCAGCTCGGCGACATCGTCTACGTCGAGCTGCCGCAGGTCGGCGACACCGTCGAGTCGGGGTCCACCGTGGGCGAGCTCGAGTCGACCAAGTCGGTCAGCGACATCTTCAGCCCCGTCTCCGGCGAGATCGTCTCGCGCAACGAGGCGCTGGACGGCGGCGAGGAGGTCATCAACTCCGACCCGTACGGCGAGGGATGGCTCTTCAAGGTGCGCGTCGGCGAGGACGCCACCGAGGGCCTGCTCACGCCCGAGGAGTACGCCGGACTCACCTCGGCGTGATGCTCCCGGATGTTAGGTTGACCATCGAACGGCACGCGCCCCGCGCGTGCGTGCATCAGTCAGGAAGGGAGTGGACATGACGACGCCAGGTGACGGTCAGCCGGACCCGCGCGACTCGGTCGAGCACACGACCCACATCCCCTACGTCGATCACGACACCGAGGAGATGTCGGCCGACGACCTGGCCACGGTCGAGAAGCTTCCGACCGGCTCGGCGATGCTGCTCGTGCAGCGTGGCCCCGAGGCCGGCGCGCGCTTCCTTCTCGACGCCGACGAGGTCACGGTGGGACGCCACCCGGGCAGCGACATCTTCCTCGACGACATCAGCGTCTCGCGTCGCCACGCCACGTTCCGCCGCGAGGGCGAGACGTTCGTCGTGTCCGACAAGGGCAGCCTGAACGGCACCTACGTCAATCGCGACCGCATCGAGCGTGACATCACGCTCGCCGGCGGCGACGAGGTCCAGTTCGGCAAGTTCCGGCTCCTGTACTTCGACAGCAGCACCACGCGTGGCCGTGGGTGATCGAGGCACGGGCGGCGCTGCCTCCTTCGAACGCCTCGGCATCGGCAAGGTCCTCGACGAGCTCCTGACGGAGTTCCCGGACCTCACGATCACGAAGATCCGCTACCTCGAGTCCGAGGGCCTGCTCGAGCCTGAGCGCACGCCGTCGGGGTACCGCAAGTTCAGCTTCGACGACGTCGAGCGCCTGCGTTTCATCCTGCGTCAGCAGCGTGACGCCTTCTGGCCGCTCAGCCACATCCGTCAGGTCCTCGACGACCTCGACAACGGCCGGGTCCCCACCGACCAGACGGGCCGGCACCTGTCACTGGCCGAGGACGGCCTGCCCACGGCCGAGACCTTCAGCGAGCGCCCGAGTCGTGAGCGTCTCTCGCGCGAGGACGTGCTGGAGCAGGCGGGCATCGACGACGCGCTGCTCGACGAGATCGAGGCCCACGGCCTGATCGTGCGCCGCCCGCGGCAGAAGTACTACGACGGCGACGACCTCGCGATTGCGAGCGCGGTCGCCGAGCTCGCCCGGCTCGGGGTCGAGCCGCGTCACCTGCGCCAGGTCCGCACCGCAGCGCAGCGGGAGGCCGACCTCGTCGACCAGGTCGTCGGTCCTCGTTCCGGCGACGACGCCGAGGCCACGGCGGCCGCGCTCGCGGCGGGGTCGATCCGCCTGCACACGCTGGTGCTCCGGTCGCTCCTGCAGAGGTGACCGTGGATGCGTGAGGTCGAGGTGGTCGGCGTGCGAGTCGACATGCCCGCCAACCAGCCGCTCGTGCTGCTGCGCGAGGTCGAGGGCACCCGCGTCGTGCCGATCTGGATCGGCGCTGTCGAGGCGTCCGCCATTGCGTTCGCGCTCCAGGGCACGCCGACGGCACGTCCCCTGACCCACGAGCTCATCGCGACGCTGTTCGAGGCGTTGGGCGACGAGCTGCAGCGTGTCGAGATCGTCGACGTGCGCGACGGGATCTTCTACGCCGAGCTGCACTTCGAGTCCGGGGCGATCGTCGAGTCCCGGCCGTCCGACGGCATCGCGCTCGCGCTGCGCACGGGAGCGACGGTGCTCGTGGCCGAGGACGTCCTCGACGCTGCCGGCCTCGTGCCGGAGTCCGACGAGGAGGCCGAGGTCGAACGTTTCCGGGAGTTCCTGGACGAGGTCGACCCGGAAGACTTCGCCTGACGCGGTCTCGGCACGCAGGTTGGGGCGGCGACACGCCGCAGCGGTGCTTGACCACCCTAACCCTCACCTTTAACTTGAGGGTGCTGTCGAAATGACCCCGATGCAATTCGTCCGGGGTAGTCTTCCCCGTACCGACGCCATTGAAGGGCCGTGCCATGATCGAACCCCGCGACGCTGCACCTGACACCTCGGGGCGCGACGACGCTGCTGCCGCAGCCGGCGACCAAGGTCTGCTGTTCGACGACGACCTGGCACCCGTTCCGGGCGGCACCGGCTACCGCGGCCCGACGGCCTGCTCGGCCGCCGGCATCACGTACCGCCAGCTCGACTACTGGGCCCGCACCAAGCTCGTGGAGCCGTCGGTGCGCTCGGCCACCGGCTCCGGCACGCAGCGCCTGTACTCCTTCCGCGACATCCTGCTCCTCAAGATCATCAAGCGTCTGCTCGACGCGGGTGTCTCGCTGCAGCAGATCCGGACCGCGATCGGGCACGAGCGTCAGCGCGGCACCGACGACCTGACCCAGGTCACCCTCATGAGCGATGGCGCCAGCGTCTACGAGTGCCGCTCGGCCGACGAGGTCATCGACCTCCTGCGCGGTGGCCAGGGTGTGTTCGGCATCGCGATCGGCGGTGTCTGGAAGGAGATCGAGGGCTCCCTCCACGAGCTCCCGAGCGAGCAGACCGTCGACGAGACGGTCGCCACCGACGAGCTGTCCGCCCGTCGCCGCGCCCGCGGCGCCAGCTGACCCCCTGCCGATGAGCGTCGCGGCCGACCGGCACCGGCGCTTTGCCGGCGCCTTCACCCATCGCGTCGACGGCGTCACCGACTGGAGCGTCCCGACGCCGGTATCGGACTGGACAGCCCGTGACGTCGTCGACCACCTGATCGCCTGGTCGAGTGCCTTCCTCGCCGCCGGTGGTGTCGACCTGCCCGCAGGACCTGCCGTCGCGGACGATCCCGCGGTCGCCTGGAACCACCATGCCGCCCAGGTGCAGGCGCTGCTGGACGCAGGCGACGCCGACCGTGTCTTCGTGCACCCCTACGCTGGCGAGCACCCCCTCGACGTCGCGATCGACCGCTTCTACACGACGGATGTCTTCCTGCACACGTGGGACCTCGCCCGGGCCACGGGTCAGCCCGCCACCCTCGATCTCGAGCAGTGTGCCGAGATCCTCGAGGGCATGCGTCCCATCGACAAGCTTCTGCGCAGCTCGGGTCAGTACGGGCCCGCGGTGCCCGTCGCCGCCGACGCCTCGGTGCAGGACCAGCTCCTCGGCTTCATCGGCCGCGACCCCGCCTGGCGCCCGTGAGCCTGTCAGAAGCCCGCGCAGCGTGACGTACGCCGCGCGCGTCCAGGACCGCTCCGTCGCGCCCCCTTGCTAGGCTGACCGGGCTGTAGACGCCGTGTGGGAGAGACTGGCCCACCCAGGGCAGCGCCGAAGGGGCAATTCCTCCCCGGAACCTCTCAGGCACCCAGGACCACGCGGACGAAGCGATTCTGGAGGTCCGCCGACAGAAGGGGAGGGGAGTACCCCCTCGACCTTCTGTACAGACCCCCCTGGAGCGTCACGTGACCTCGTTCGTCGACCGCCACATCGGCCCCCGCCCGTCCGACATCGCCGCGATGGTCGAGCGGGTCGGCTTCGACTCTCTCGACGCGCTGATGCAGGCCGCCGTGCCGGCGGGCATCCGCACGCAGCAGGCCACCGAGGTCTCGGCGGTGGGCCAGAGCGAGCACGAGGTGCTCGGGCGCCTGCGGACCCTGTCGGAGCGCAACAACCCCGGCGTCGCGATGATCGGTCTCGGCTACCACCCCACGCTCACGCCGCCGGTCATCCGCCGCAACGTGCTCGAGGACCCCTCCTGGTACACGGCCTACACGCCCTACCAGCCGGAGATCTCGCAGGGCCGTCTCGAGGCGCTGCTGAACTACCAGACCCTCGTGGGTGACCTCACGGGTCTGCCGACCGCCAACTCGTCGCTGCTCGACGAGGGCACGGCCGCAGCGGAGGCCATGACGCTCGTGCGCCGCGCGGTCCGCGGCCGTGACACCGCTCCGGTCGTGATCGACACGGGTCTGCACCCCCAGACCATCGCCGTCGTCGCGACCCGGGCCGAGGCGATGGGCATCGAGCTCGTGCACGCCGACCTCTCGCAGGGTCTGCCGGTCGACGACTGTGCCGGCACGATCATCGCCTACCCGCGCAGCGACGGCGCGATCGTCGACCCGCGGGCCGTGATCGAGGCGACGCACGCCGCGAACGGTCTGGCTGTCGTCGTGACCGACCCACTGGCCCTCGTGCTCCTCGCGTCACCCGGCTCGATGGGCGCCGACGTCGCGGTCGGCTCGGCCCAGCGCTTCGGTGTCCCGATGTTCTACGGCGGCCCGCACGCGGGCTTCATGGCGGTCCGGGCCGGCCTCGAACGGCACCTGCCGGGCCGGCTCGTCGGCGTCTCGATCGATGCCGCCGGACGTCCTGCGTACCGCCTGGCGCTGCAGACCCGTGAGCAGCACATCCGTCGCGAGAAGGCGACGTCCAACATTTGCACGGCCCAGGTGCTGCTGGCGGTCACGGCGTCGATGTACGCGGTCTACCACGGAGCCGAGGGCCTGCGGGAGATCGCGGCACGCACCCACGCCCATGCCGCCACGCTCGCCGGCGCTCTTCGAGCCGGTGGTCTCGCGCTCACGTCCGACGCGTTCTTCGACACCATCACGGTCGAGACGCCCGGACGCGCGGCGGAGGTCGTGGCTGCCGCCCGTGCTGCGGGCGTCCACCTGCGCCAGCTCGACGCCGACCATGTCGGTGTCAGCACCTCCGAGGCCACGACGTCGGAGCACGTCATCGCCGTGCTGGAGGCGTTCGGGGTCGATCCCCAGGCCGGCACCGCTGGCTCGGCGCTCCCGACCGGGCTTCTGCGCACCGATCCGATCCTGACGCACCCGGTCTTCTCCGAGCACCGCAGCGAGACGCAGATGCTGCGCTACCTCAAGAAGCTCAGCGACCGTGACTACGCCCTCGACCGGGGCATGATCCCGCTCGGCTCCTGCACCATGAAGCTCAACGCGACCGCAGAGATGGAGCCGATCAGCTACCCCGGCTTCGCCGAGCTGCACCCGTTCGTGCCGGCCGAGGACGCGGTCGGCTTCATCGAGCTGATCGACCTGCTCGAGGGCTGGCTCGCCGACCTCACGGGCTACGCGCGCGTCTCGATCCAGCCGAACGCCGGCTCCCAGGGCGAGCTGGCCGGCCTCCTGGCCATCCGGGCCTACCACCGCAGCCGGGGCGACGAGGCCCGCACGGTCTGCCTGATCCCCAGCTCGGCGCACGGCACGAACGCAGCCTCCGCCGTGATGGCCGGCATGAAGGTCGTCGTCGTGGCCTCGACCGACGAGGGCGAGGTCGACCTCGCCGACCTGCGGGCCAAGTGCGAGGCCCATGCCTCCGACCTCGCCGCGATCATGGTGACCTACCCGTCGACGCACGGGGTCTACGAGCACGGCATCACCGAGCTGTGCGACATCGTCCACCAGCACGGCGGCCAGGTGTACGTCGACGGCGCCAACCTCAACGCCCTGGTCGGGCACGCGCGACCCGGCGAGTTCGGCGGCGACGTCTCCCACCTGAACCTGCACAAGACGTTCTGCATCCCGCACGGCGGCGGCGGCCCGGGTGTGGGTCCTGTCGCGGTGGGGGAGCACCTGGCCCCGTTCCTGCCGACCCACCCATTGCACCCGGACGTCTCGCGGCGCGAGGGGCTCGGCCCCATCAGTGCGGCGCCGTACGGATCGGCGGGCATCCTGCCGATCCCGTTCGCCTACATCGCCCTGATGGGCGCCGACGGGCTCACGCAGGCCACGTCGGTCGCCGTCCTGGCGGCGAACTACGTCGCGAAGCGTCTCGGCGAGGCCTACCCCGTGCTGTACTCCGGCGACCACGAGCTCGTGGCGCACGAGTGCATCCTCGACCTGCGCCAGATCACGAAGCAGGCCGGGCTCACGATCGACGACGTCGCCAAGCGGCTCATCGACTACGGCTTCCACGCCCCGACGATGAGCTTTCCCGTCGCGGGCACCCTCATGATCGAGCCGACCGAGTCCGAGGACCTCGCCGAGCTGGACCGCTTCTGCGACGCGATGCTCGCGATCCGGGCCGAGATCGAGCAGGTGGCCAGTGGCGACGTGGCTGCCGACGACAACCCGTTGGTCAACGCCCCGCACACTGCGCGGGAGCTGCTGGAGTGGTCGCACGCCTACCCGGTGGGGTCCGGCGTCTTCCCGTCAGGCTCGACCGACGACAAGTACTGGCCGCCCGTGGCCCGGATCGACCAGGCCTATGGCGACCGGAACCTGGCCTGCACCTGCCCGCCGCTCGAGGCGTTCGCAGAGGCCTGAGCCCAGAACTCGAGGACACGGTCGACCACGGCGTCGGGGCTGCGGACCCAGCGCACGTGGTCGGTCGTGCCGTCGGGTCCTGCGGCCTCGCGGGTCAGGGTCCAGCGCGTCGTGAGGTCCGGGTCGCAGAAGCGCTCGACGTAGTCGTCCGTGGCGGCCGAGACCGCGTAGGGATCGGCCTGGAGCTTGATCACGAGGGTCGGGACGTCGATGCGGCGGTCGACGGGGAAGGGCGGCCGGCCCGTCACGGCCCAGGCGCCCCACTCGCGCATGAGCGTGCGGGCGCCCGGTGCGCCGAATGCGGGCTTCGGCAGGTACCCGAACGCGAACGTGAGCGGCCAGGCCATGGCTCCGGCCGCGAGCACGGGGAGGCCGGCACGCGGGTAGCGGCGGAACCACGGCGTCGAGGCCCCGATGCCCACGAGCGCGTCGGGACCACGACCGTCGGCGCTGCCACCGATGCACTGGCCTGCGGCGATCTGGCCGCCGAGGCTGTGGCCGAGCACCACGACGGGGCGATCAGGCGACTCGGCTCGCGCCGACCGGATCGCCTCGTCGAGATCGGCGATCTCGTCGGCGTACGACCAGTCGGCGCGCCGCGAGGCCGTGGGCAGGTCGTCCTCGAACCCACGACGACGCAGCGCCCGGGCCTCCCAGCCATGGCGTTCGAAGGAGGCGACCAAAGGCTCGTAGTAGCGCGAGCCGATGGCCATCGCCGGGTTGATCAGGACGATCGGATTCTGCATCGGACCATCATGACGGGTCGCGGTCCGGTCAGAGCTGCATGGTCGCCACGGGCAGCGACGTGGGCCGCTCCGACCCACCGGCGGGCTCGACCGTCAGCGCGAGCTGCTCGACCCCGTCGACCTGGTCGACGTAGAGCAGATCGCTGTCGTCGACCAGACCGGCGGACGTCGTGACCCCGTCACGCACGGTCCAGAGCTGATAGGTCTCGTTGTCCAGGGCCGGGAGCCCGCTGACGGCCAGCACCAGGGCGTCCTGCGAGCGCGAGTGCGTGAGGCGCATCGAGGCCGAGCCCAGCTGGCTCTCGGTCGTCACCGCATCGGACGCGGTCATGACCTGCTCGACGTTGGAGCTCTCGGCCTGGTACTCCTGGACCTGCTGGTGCTCGATGACGTACCCGGCGACGCCTGCCGCAGCCACGATCATGGCCGCCGCCGCGATGAGGCTGGGCAGGCGCTTGCGCAGGGATCGGGGACGCATGGCCACGACCGTGGGCCGCTCCTGCGGGGTCTGGGCGGCTGCTGCCAGGATGCTGGCGCGCAGGGCGGCCGGCGGTTCCTCGGCCACGGCCTCACCGAGGCGGACCGTGGTGGCGACGAAGCCGCCGAGCTCCTCCGCGCAGGTGGGGCAGGCGTCGAGGTGGGACTCGAAGGCGTCTCGCTCGTCCTCGTCCAGCGCACCCAGCGCGTACGGGCCGATCAGCGAGTGAAGATCGACGGTCATGCTGCGACTCCCATGCAGTCGCGCAGGCGGATGAGTCCGTCGCGCATTCGGGTCTTGACGGTGGCGAGGTTCGCGTCGAGCAGCTCCGCGACCTCGGGATAGGTGTACCCGCCGTAGTAGGCGAGGTTCACGGCCTCACGCTGGAGCTCGGTGAGGCCGTCCATGCAACGACGCACCTGCTGGTGCTCGAGATTGACGATGACCTCCTCGGAGACCACGTCGTGGTCCGAGCCGACCCACTCGTAGGCGTCCTCGCGGTCGGAGGCGGCCTGGTCGTGGCGGATCGCATCGACGGCGCGGCGGTGCGCCAGGACCAGGACCCAGGTCTTCGCCCGGCCGCGGTCGGGGTCGAAGCGGGTCGCGGTGCGCCACACCTGGAGGAAGACCTCCTGCGTGACCTCTTCGGCGCGGGCCGGATTGCGGACGAGCCGGCGCGCCAGCCCGAGCACCGAGGCGCCGAGCGCGTCGTAGAGAGCGGCGAAGGCCTGGTCGTCACCGCGGGCGGTGCGCACCAACAGGTCGTCGAGGTCCGGCGCTGGGTCGGAGTCGACCGCGGACAGCGGCCGGCTGTCGCCGGGACGCGACGCTGGTGATGTGGCCATGAGGTGCCTCTCTGGGGGGTTCATGGTGAATTCGCTGCCGCTGAGGCCTCGGATGGGTGGGATTTCTGGGTGTCGCCGATCACGCTTCCGATGCCCTGCGGGGCTCGCGGACCCGTGTGACGATGGCGCTCGTGAGCCACGTCCTTGATCGAGTCCACGATACGTCCGACGCGCGGTGCGTCGTCCTGTTTCTCCACGGTGGGCAGCAGCACAACCTCGAGCCGGTCGAGAAGAAGCACGCCAGCTGGTGGCGGGTCAACGCCATGGCCAAGCGGGTCGGCGCCTTCGACGGCACCGTCGTGACCTACGTGATCCGGTTCAGCGCCCGTGGCTGGAACGACCCGGCCGCG
>JAHEXN010000120.1 GCA_023252095.1 Actinomycetes bacterium
GTGCCCCGCTGGGCCGGCCGGCCCGGCCGCTGTCGCTGCGCGGCATCGTCACCGAGCTGCGCAAGGCGGCCGACGACCCCGATCCCGAGGTCCGGGCGTCGGCCGCGAGCCTGCTGGCGCGCATCGCCCGCAGCGACGCGGGTCGCGCCCGCGCCGCGCATCCCGACACGTGGTGGGGGTTGGCCGACCTCACGGTCTCCGACGTGCCGCTGCGCGACCCGGAGCAGCCGCTGGGCCTGTCGGGCTCCAGCCTGACCAGCATCACGGGATGCTCGCTCAAGTGGTTTCTCGCCAGCGAGGCCCAGGGGTCGCGCGGCTCCACCACGGCCCAGGGCTTCGGCCTCGTGGTCCATGCGGTCGCGGCCGACGTCGTCCGCCGCGGCCTGGAGCAGCCCAGCGTCGCCGAGCTGCAGGGCCACCTCGACGCGGTGTGGCACCGACTCGGCCACGAGACCGCCTGGATCAGCGAGCGTGAGAAGGCCGACGCCCACCAGGCGCTCGTCCGCTTCGCCACCTGGCACGTCAGCCACGGCCGCACGCCGATCGCGGCCGAGCACGAGTTCACCGCCGAGCTACAGATCGACGGTGAGCCCGTCGTGCTTCGCGGGTCGATGGACCGGGTCGAGCTCGACGCCGACGGCCGGGTCCACGTCGTGGACTTCAAGAACAGCAAGCACGCGCCGTCGGCCGCGGAGGTCACCGAGCACCCGCAGCTCGGCGTCTACACTCTCGCGGTGCGCACGGCTGGCGTGGACGGCCACCACAACGTCGGCGGCAGCGAGCTTGTGCAGCTGCGCATCCCCGAGGGGGCGAAGGCCCCCGACGCCCCCAAGGTGCAGCGCCAGCCCGCGCCGGTCGAGGAGGGGGAGTTCTTCGTGCACGACCTGATGCGCCGGGCAGTCCGCACGATGCGTTCCGAGAACCTCGCCGCCACCCCTGCAACCTGCACGTTCTGCGAGTTCGACGCGGTCTGCCCGGCCAAGACCACCTTCACGATCGGGTCGGACCGGTGACCGGCGCGATCCGGGACGTCGATCACCTCTGCGAGGTCCTGGAGATCCCGTTCAGCCCCGAGCAGCGCGCGGCGATCACGGCTCCGCGCGAAGGCACCTACTCGATCATCGCGGGGGCCGGCTCGGGCAAGACGGCCGTCATGGCCGCTCGCGTCGTCTGGCTCGTGGGCCACGTCGGTGTCGACCCTGAGCGGGTCCTCGGCCTCACCTTCACGGCCAAGGCCGCCGGCGAGCTCGCCGGACGGGTGCGGGAGTCGCTGCGCCGGGTTCCCGATCTCGAGCACGGGGTCATGCACGGCGGGGGCGAGCCCACCGTCTCGACGTACCACGCGTTCGCGGGCCGCCTGATCGCCGAGCACGGCCTGCGGCTGGGCCTCGAGCCTGATCTCGAGGTGTTGACCGACGCCCGACGGCACCAGCTGGTGGTCCGCATGCTGCGCGCGGTCGACGAGCCGCTGCAGCACGTCTCGACCCACCTGCCGAGCCTGGTCGCCGACGTCCTCGCGCTCGACGGCCAGCTGTCCGAGCACCTCGTCGAGCCGGCGGAGCTGCGCGCCTTCGACCACGACGTCGTGCTCGAGATGCAGAGCCAGCCCAAGGTCCTCAAGATGCACACCGACATCGCGAGCACCGCGCTGAAGCGCACCGAGCTGAGTCACCTCGTCGAGCGGTACCGCACTGCCAAGGCCGATGCCGGGGTCATGGACTTCTCCGACCAGATGGCCTGGGGCACCCGCCTGGCCCAGCTGCCCGAGGTCGCCGCCGAGCTGGGGGACCGGTTCGACGTCGTGCTGCTCGACGAGTACCAGGACACCTCGGTCGCTCAGCGCGACCTGCTCGCAGCGCTGTTCCAGGGTCGGGTCACGGCCGTGGGCGACCCGGCGCAAGGGATCTACGGCTGGCGGGGCGCCGCCACGGGCAACCTCGAGGGCTTCATCGAGCAGTTCACGCCCGCCGAAGTGCTGCCCACCGAGCCGTTCAGCCTGGCGGTGAGCCGGCGGTGCGGGCACCGCATCATCGACCTTGCGGGCCACGTCGCACGCGAGTTCTACGCCGAGTCCAGCGTCGTCCGTCCGCTCGCGGCGGCCCCGAGCAACCCGGAGGGCGAGGTCACTGTCGCCCTTCATCCGACCGTGCTCGACGAGGTCGAAGCGGTCGCCGACGCGGTGGTCGAGGCCGGTCGTCGGCATGACCCGCCGGTCTGGAGCGAGATCGGCGTCCTCGTCCGCACCAAGAACGAGAACGCCGAGATCGTCCAGGCCCTGCGCTCGCGCGACGTGCCGGTCGAGATCGTCGGCCTGACCGGTCTGCTCGCCCAGCCGGAGGTGCTCGACGTCGTCTCGGTCCTTGAGGTGCTCGACGACATGACCGCCAACCCGTCGATGCTGCGGCTCCTGGCCGGCCCCCGGTGGCGGGTGGGCGACCGCGACCTGGCCCTGCTCGGGCGCCGGGCACGTCGCCTCGCCGAGTCGCACCACGAGGGCGACGACCCCGACGCGGGCGACCTCGACGCCGTGCTCGCCGCCGACCTGGACCGCGCCACGACGGGCGTCGACCCCACGGAGGTCGTCTCGCTCGCCGAGGCCGTCGCCGACCTGGGCGGCGGTCCGTACTCCGCAGAGGCGCGGCGCCGTTTCGCCGACGTGGCCGCCTTCCTCGCCCGCCTGCGCCGTTTCGTGCACGAACCTCTGACCGACCTGGTCCACCGCGTCGTGCGCGAGCTCCAGCTCGATGTCGAGCTCGACGTCGCCGGGATCGGCACCGACACGCTCTCGCTGCTGCACGAGGCAGTCGCCGGCTACGCCTCGAACGATCCCCACGCCTCGCTCGGCGGACTCATGGCCTACCTCTCGGCCGAGCGCGAGCACGCGGACGGTCTCGATGTCAGCACGCCCTCACAGGCCAACTCGGTCAAGGTCCTCACGGTGCACAAGGCCAAGGGGCTGGAGTACGACGAGGTCTTCGTCCCGTTCCTGGCCGACGGCGTGTTCCCTTCACGCACGGCCCGCAGCCGGTGGACGTCGGTGGCCTCAGCCCTGCCCACGGCCCTGCGGGGCGACGGCGGGACGCTGGCCGACCTCCACGACTTCACGACCTCTGGCGACAAGGAGTACCGGGCCGCGACACTGCGCGAGTCGTACCTCGAGGAGGTGCGGCTGGCCTATGTCGCCCTCACGCGCGCGAAGTCGCGTCTGCACCTCAGCGGCCACCGCTGGGGGCGTACGCAGAAGCGGCCCCGCGACCCGTCGCCGTTCCTCGCCGATGCCGCGGTATGGCTCGCCGAGCGCGGCGGCGAGCCTATGGTCTGGGCGCCCGAGGTGGCCGACGGCGAGACCAACCCGCTGGTCGACGACGTCGCGTTCGCGTGGCCGCATCCCGTGGTCGGCATGGAGCAGCGCCGAGCGTTCGCGGCGGAGGTCCGCGCCGCGCTCGACTCCGCAGAGCCGGCCGAGCTCCACGCGTCGCACGTCGACCTCGCGGAGGAGCTGGAGCTCGTGCTCGCCCAGGCTGAGCGCGCTGAAAGCACGGTCGTCGAGGTCACCCTGCCGTCAACCCTGTCGGCGACCCAGACACTCTCGCTCGTCGGCGACGAGGCGGCCTTCGTGCGCGACCTGGCTCGGCCCATGCCGCGCCGGCCCTCGGCGGCTGCCCGCTTCGGCACTGCCTTCCACGCCTGGGTCGAGCAGCAGATCCCGGTCAACGCCCAGCCCTCGTTCCTCGACCCGTCCGACCTGCCTGGTGCCGAGACCGAGGTGGTCGACGACGCCGAGCTCGCCGCGCTGATGCAGGCCTTCGCCGCGGGACCGTTCGCCGATCGCACGGCGTTCTCCGTCGAGGAGGCGTTCTCGATCCAGCTCGGCGCCCAGCGACTGATCGGCCGCATCGACGCCGTCTTCCCCGCGAGGCGTGCGGACGGCACCGACGGCTTCGAGATCGTCGACTGGAAGACCAACCGTACGAAGAGCGCCGACCCGCTCCAGCTGGCGGTCTACCGCGTGGCGTGGGCCGAGCAGCACGGGATCGACCCTGCCCGTGTCGTCGGCTCGTTCCACTACGTCCGCCTCGGCGAGACCGTCACCTACGACGACCTGCCCGGCCGTGACGAGCTCGAGCGGATCCTTGCGGGCGAGGCGCCCGTTCAGTCGGTGAGCAGCCCGGCCACACGCGCCGGCTCTGCGTAGGCCTCGGCGAGCGACGCCACCGTCTCGTGGGCGTTCAGGCCGCTCGGGTTCGGCACGACCCAGAGCGCGGCTCCGGCGAGGTCGTGCGGTTGTCGGCCCGGCGTCGCGCGGCGCTCGCCGAAGGCCGTGCGGTACGACGTGATGCCGGCGACCGCCACCACCGCAGGGCGCCGTTCGGCGACAAGCTGCTCGAGCCGTTCACGACCCGCGCGCAGCTCCTCGTCGTCCAGCTCGTCGGCGCGGGCTGACGCGCGCGGCACGAGATTCGTGATGCCGACCCCGGCGGCCTCGAGCTCGGACCGGGCCTCGTCAGCGGTGAGCGAGTCGATGATGCCGGCGGCCCGCAGGGCGGGGTAGAAGCGGTTGCCGGCGCGGGCGAAGTGCAGACCCGTGGCCGCACTAACCAGTCCAGGGTTGATCCCGACGAACAGCAGCCTGAGCGGGTCGGGCAGGAGGTCCTCGATCGTGCGACCCGCGAACGACTCCAGCTCTGCGCGGGACCATCGGGACGTGCTCACGGTCGCCAGCCTAGGAACCCGCCGGTCGCGCCCGGGGACTAGCCTGACGCGGTGAGCCGATTCGCCTTCGACGGAGCCCGTCACGACCGCGCCGCCCTGCACCGGGCCGACAGCCGTGACCTCGACGACGTCCGCGTCATGGTCCTGGGCGGCGAGCACGTCGCCACGGTCGACGGCCCGGCCCTGGCGTGGGTCACGCCGGCCGAGGCGCCCGAGGGGGAGTGGCTCTGGCTCGGTGAGCAGAACGGTCGCCGTCACGCCGCCGTAGTCGTCGACGGACGTGTTTCTGCCGACCTCCAGCCGGTCAGCATCCGGGTGCTCGCGCCGCAGCTGGACCCGGACGAGCTGTCCCTGGCGGTGCACGCCGTCGCGATCGCCCGGTGGCTCGCCTCGACACCGTTCTGCCCGCGGTGCGGCTCCCGCACCGAGGTGCAGCAGGCGGGTCACCTGCGCCACTGCCCCGAGTGCGGCGCGAGCCACTTCCCGCGCACCGACCCGGCCGTCATCATGCTCATCACCGACGACCAGGACCGGGCCCTGCTGGCCCGCAACCCCGCGTGGCCCGAGGGCCGGTTCTCGACGCTCGCCGGCTTCGTCGAGCCAGGGGAGTCGCTCGAGGACGCCGTGCGGCGCGAGGTGTTCGAGGAGGTCGGCGTGACCGTCGGCGAGGTCACCTATGGCGCGAGCCAGCCGTGGCCGTTCCCCGCAAGCCTCATGCTCGGCTTCTTCGGCAAGGCCACAGCCACCGACATCACGGTCGACCAGCAGGAGATCGCCGAGGCGGCCTGGATCACCCGCGACGAGCTCGTCGCCTACGGCGAGGCCGGCACGCTCCTGCTACCGCCCAGCGGCGTCTCGATCTCGAGCTGGCTCATCGAGACGTGGCTCGGTCAGGACCTCACAGCTGCCTGGTTCTGACGAACGTCAGTCGCCGGGCCACTCGCCGGTCCACTTCTGGAACAGTCGGGCACCACCGCGGTCGATGAGCGCCTTCACGACGGAGTAGATCGCTCCCTGGGCCAGGGCCGCGATCACGATCTTGCGGAGCCGGTACTCCGACTGCAGCGGCTTCGGCGGATCGTCGGTGCTCTGCGGGTCGACCCGCTTCCACACCTGCTGGAAGATCTGGCTGGCCACCAGGCCGCCGAGGATGCTCGCCGCCAGGCCCCAGGGTCGGTACAGGATCTTGGCGGTCTTGCTGCCGCCACCTGTCTGGCTGACCTGCTTCGATGAGCTCATCGGGATCCTCTCGGTTGCTGATGGTTCAAGTCCATCCTGCTCCCGGTCCGGGGAATGCACGACCTGAGCGCCGCGAGGACCGCCGGGGAAATGCAGAACGGTCCTGGCGTACTCGCCAGGACCGTTCACATGGGGTGGACGACGGGACTTGAACCCGCGACCACCGGCACCACAAGCCGGGGCTCTACCAACTGAGCTACGCCCACCACGCGCCCCGGGCTGGACCCGGAACGGCGAGGTAGAGCATAGCGCAGGGTCAGAGGATGCCGGTCACCGAGCCGCCGACCTCGGCCGCGATGGCGCGGGCCGTGTCGGAGTCGATGCCGGGGTCGGGCGTGAAGACGGCGCGGCGGTAGTACCGCAGCTCCTCGATGCTCTCGGCGATGTCGGCGAGTGCGCGGTGGTGGCCGGCCTTCGACGGTGCCGCGAAGTACGCGCGGGGGAACCAGCGTCGCGACAGCTCCTTGATGCTCGAGACGTCGATGATCCGGTAGTGCAGGTGCTGCTCCAGCTCGACCATGTCGCGAGCGAGGAAGGCGCGGTCGGTGCCGACCGAGTTGCCGGCGAGCGGCGCCTTGCGGGGCTCGGGCACGAAGCCGCGCACGTAGTCGAGCACCTGGGCGTGGGCGTCGTCGAGGCTGAGTCCGGACTCGAGCTCCTCGATCAGGCCCGACGAGGTGTGCATCGTCGTGACGACCTCGTTCATCTGGTCGAGAGCCGCCTGCGGAGGCTTGATGACCAGGTCGATGCCCTCGCCCTTGACCTGGAGGTCGAAGTCGGTCACCAGGACCGCGACCTCGACCAGCGCATCGGTCTCCAGCGACAGTCCGGTCATCTCGCAGTCGATCCACACCAAGGAGTCGTTCACGGTCGATCACCCTACGCGGCACCCCAGATCTGCACCCGGTCGAACCCGGGTTCGGGAATCACGGGGCTGACGGGGAACCCGAGGTGGGTGCTCGGTCGTTACGATCGTCGGGAGCCGCGGATCTCCCCGCCCCAGACCTGATGCCGTGTGGCACGGAACCCGAAGAGGAACACTCGTGAGCAAAGATCGTCAGCAGCGCGCCGCCCGCGCCGAGCAGATGCGCAAGGAGCGGGAGAAGGCCGCCAAGCGCCAGCGCAACGTCATCACCGGTGCCATCGTCGCCGTCGTGATCGTTCTCGTGGCGGCGGCGGCCTACGGTGTCAGCACGATCAGCAGCGACAACGCCCCGGAGGCGTGGAGCGTCGAGTACACCGCCGCTGATGCAGGTGACGGTGACGCGGGTGCCGGCGCGACCGACACGCCCGCCGACTACGAGCCCGTCGTCGTCGAGATGTACGAGGACTTCCAGTGTCCCGCGTGCCAGGCGCTCGAGCAGGCCTACGGCCAGCAGCTGCAGGAGCTCGTCGCCTCGGGTGACATCACGATCAAGTACCACCCGTTCTCGTTCCTCGACGACCGAGGCGCCAGCCCGAACGAGTACTCCAAGCGCTCGACGAACGCCGCGATCTGCGTGTACGAGGAGTACGACGCCACGGCCTACAAGACCTTCCACGACTACCTCTACGCGAACCAGCCCCAGGAGGGCACGCCAGGCCCGGAGGACGAGGAGCTCGTCGCCGCTGCGGAGTCGCTCGGCTTCACCGGCATCGACAAGTGCGTGACCGACCACACGTACTTCAATCGCATCGAGAAGGCCAAGGAGGCCGGAGGCGACCGCGGCGTCACGGGCACCCCGACGGTCTACATCGCCGACAAGAAGGTCGACGACAACGGCACGCTGATCGAGCAGATCAATGCCGCGGTGGCCAAGAAGAAGGGTCTGCCTGCGCCGACCGCCGACCCGTCCGCGGATCCCTCGGCCGCGCCGACAGCCACGACTCCCGTCGGCTGACCCTTCCCGCTGAGTCGGGGCAGCCGTGGAGCTGACGACGGTCGCGGTGCTGGTGGGGTTAGCCCTGGTCGACTCCACCAGCATCGGCACGCTCGTCATCCCGCTGGTCTGGTTGCTGCGCCCCGGACCGGTCGCCTGGCGACCGCTCCTGACATTCCTCGCGACCGTCGCGGCGATGTACACGGCTCTCGGCGCCGTGCTGCTGCTGGTCGGGCAGTCGCTCGCGTCGGTGCTCGACGGGCTGGGCGACGTCGACGCGGTGCGATGGGTGCAGCTCGTGCTCGGCGTGGCACTGTTCGCCGCGGCGTTCAGCGACGCCGTGATGGGCCGTCTCGCTGGGGGAGCGTTGCGGTGGCGCGACCGGCTCCGGGGCGACGATATCGAGGCGCGCCGCTCGATCGTCGTGACCGCCGCGGTCGCCGTGGCGCTCGAGCTGCCGACGATGCTGCCTTACCTCGCCGCCATCGGGGTCCTCGCCGCGACTGATCTCGCGGTCGGCGCGCAGGTCGGTCTGCTCGGTGGGTACGCGGTCGTGATGGTGCTGCCGGCGCTCGTGCTGGCCGTCGCGCGGGCCGCGGCGGGCCGGGTCGTCCATGCGCCGCTGCAGCGTCTCGACGCGTGGCTCACGCGGCAGGCCGACGAGATGACCGGCTGGGTGTTCGGGATCGTCGGCTTCCTGCTGGCGGGCGACGCGGCGCAGGCCCTGGAGCTGTTCGGCGCCTGAGGCGGATGTGTGGGCGTGAGGTGTCTTACCAAGAACGACAAGAAGCGCTATCGTCCGAAATGTTGGAGGGAGCAGGCAGTACTCAGGGCCACGAGGTCACCCGGGCAGGGACTCCTCACGACGGTGGGGTGCCCGGTTGGCGCGTGAGTGGACGGCACGGAAGTTCGTCCGCGTGTCCCTGAGGAGCTGTGTTTGGGGGGCTGACTCGTCGTGCTGCGTACGAGGGAGAAGCCGCATGTCCGAGAACACGCGATGGATGAGGATGCTCGCCGCCACGGTGATGGTGGCCGTCATGTTGCCCAGCTCGGCCGATGCGGCACCTGGTGCGCCAGGGAAGCCGAAGCCGAGGCCCGACTGCGGTGCGCAGGTGTTCTACAAGGCATCGGGGGCTGCGTGGAAGTGCACGTTCGCCGATGAGTTCAGCGGTACCAGCCTCGACACGTCGAAGTGGACCGTGCAGCAGACCGCTGGCAGCCAGGAGTGCTTCAGCGCCAAGAACGTCGTCGTCGCAGGCGGCGTCCTGTCGTCGACGACCCAGAAGGTCGAGACCCCGGTGACGTGCGGGTCGACGACGAGCAGCTACACCAGCGCGCAGGG
>JAHEXN010000121.1 GCA_023252095.1 Actinomycetes bacterium
TGCGGCGAGGAGGGTCGGCGGGACCTTGAGCTTGTCGTGGAAGTCGTTGAAACGCGTGAGGCCCATGAAGGCCGCCCCGACGATCGCCGACGACCAGCGGTTGCCGAACACCGCCATCGTGGCGGGGTAGAAGTACTCCTGCTGCCGCCGACTGCCCGACCGGCGCCGGGTGTGGACCGCAGGCACGGAGCGCCGCCAGCCGCCGGCCGGACCCCACGAGCTGTCGACGTCCTGGGCCGTGACGGGCTCGGCGCAGACGCTGCAGCAGAAGTCGGGCGTGAACTCACGGCCGCAGGCCGCGTGCAGCATCGACGGTGTCGTGGCGCTCGGCTCTGGCGTCCAGCGACGCTCCCAGCGCCACAGCGCGGTCAGGACCGGCCAGAGGCCGCGGCCCTTCGGGGTCAGGACGTACTCCGAGCGGACCGGGTTGCGCTGGTAGACCTCGCGACGCAGCACGTCCTCCGCGACGAGCGCGTCGAGCCGGGTCGTGAGGACGGCGTGCGAGATCGGCATCGCGCCGCCGAACTCGGCGTACCGGCGGGCCCCGTTGAGGGCCGCGCGCAGGAGCAGCAGCGTCCACTCGTCGCCGATGATGCCGAAGGCCGCGCCCAGGGCGTTGGGCCCCTCGGCGCGGGCGTCGTCAGTCACCCGGGCAGGCTACTCCGCTGCCGGCTCCCGTGGAGCGGCTCGTCGCCGCGGGACGAATCGCCTCACTCTGCTTGACGTAGTGACGAGGCGCTCCGTAGAGTCACACTATTAGTTGTAGTGACCCACCTCACGCGACCAGGAACGGACATCGCCATGCTCAACGTCTCGGACGTGGCCCTGACATTCGGGGGCATCCGCGCCCTCGACGCGGTCGGCTTCACGGTCGGCCCCGACGAGATCTGCGGTCTGATCGGGCCGAACGGTGCCGGCAAGACGTCGATCTTCAACTGCATCACCCGCATCTACCAGCCCGACTCCGGCACCATCACGTACGGCGACACGGACCTGTTGAGCGTCCCGCGGCACCGCGTGGTCGGCCACGGGATCGCCCGGACGTTCCAGAACCTGGCCCTGTGGCCCCAGCAGACCGTGCTCGAGAACACGATCGTGGGCGCGCACAGCACCGCGACCCCCAACCTGTTCGCGTCGGCTGTCGGCTGGCACGCGACGCGCAAGGCCGCCAAGCAGGTCGAGCGCGACGCGTGGGACCTGCTCGACCGTCTCGGCATCGCCGACCTCGCGTCCCACCCCGCCGCGGGCCTGCCGTTCGGCACGCTCAAGCGCGTCGAGCTGGCACGCGCGCTCATCAGCCGGCCGTCGATGCTCCTGCTCGACGAGCCCGCCGGCGGCCTGACCCACTCCGAGGTCGACGAGCTCGGCGACCTGATCCTCGACCTGCGCCGCGAGCTCGGCTTCAGCGCGCTCCTGGTGGAGCACCACATGGGCATGGTCATGCGCATCTGTGACCACGTCGTCGCGATGGAGTTCGGGCGGACGATCGCCGACGGCAGTCCGGACGACGTCAAGCGCGACCCGGCCGTCGTCGCGGCCTACCTCGGGACCCCGGCATGACCGCCCCGCTGCTGCAGGCCACGGGCCTGTCCGCCGGCTACGGCCAGGCGATGGTGCTGCGGGACGTCGACATCGAGGTCGCCCCGGGCCAGGTCGCGGTCGTGCTGGGTGCCAACGGCGCCGGCAAGACGACCCTGATGCGCGCGCTCGCCGGACTGCTGCCGTTCTCGGGTGAGCTCCTGGTCGACGGACGGGCCGTGCGCAACTCACGGCCCGACAAGATGGTCGGCCACGGCGTGAGCCTCGTGCCCCAGGGGCGCGGCACGATGTCGGCCCTGTCGGTCGTCGACAACCTCCGCGCCGGGGCCGTGAGCCGCCGCGACAAGGCCGTCGTCGAGGAGGACATCGAGCGCTGGTTCACGACGTTCCCCCGCCTGGCCGAGCGCCACGCGCAGCCGGCCGGGACCCTGTCGGGCGGCGAGCAGCAGATGCTCGCGATCGCCCGAGCCCTGATGAGCCGCCCCCGGCTGTTGCTGTGCGACGAGATCAGCCTCGGACTCGCGCCCCGCATCGTGCAGGAGCTGTTCGAGACCATCGCGCAGATCAACGTCGAGATGGGGACGGCGCTGCTCCTGGTGGAGCAGAACGCCGCGCTCGCGATGAAGATCGCGTCCTACGTCTACCTGCTCGAGGTCGGTGAGGTCGTCGAGTCCGGCGCCGCGCGCGACTTCGAGCAGAGCGAATCCATCCGCCGCGTCTACCTCGGCTACTGAGACCACGAAGGGAACGACGACTCGATGGACATCTTCCTGACCCGTCTGTTCGCCGGCATGACCGCCGGATCGATCTACGCGATGATCGCGCTGACGTTGGTGATCGTGTTCCGCAGCTCGGCCACGATCAACTTCGCGCAGGGTGAGTTCGCGCTCTTCACGACCTATGTCTCGTGGTGGCTGACCGAGCGCGGGTGGAACATCTGGGTGACCCTGATCCCGGCCGTCGTGATCGGCTTCGTGCTGTGCGCCGCGGCCGAGCGGTTCCTCGTGCGGCCGGTGCGCCGCCGCGACGAGGCGGCGGTCCTGATCGTGGGGCTCGCGCTCTTCACGGGGCTCAACGGGCTCTCCGGCACGATCTGGGGCTCCGACGACAAGGTCTACCCCCGGCTCGTGCCGGTCTCGGTCGACTCGTTCCTCGAGATCGCCGGAGCGCGACTGTTCTACGACTCGCTCTTCGTCATGGGCGCGCTCGTGGTCGTGGTCGGTGGTCTCACGCTGCTCATGAGCAGGACCAACCTCGGTCTGCAGATGCGGGCTGTCGCGACCAACCAGGAGTCGGCCGGTCTGTGCGGCATCAAGGTCGGCCGGGTCTTCATGATCAGCTGGGGCCTGGCGGGTGCCATCGGCGCCGTCGCCGCCGCGATCCTCGTGCCGATCCTGCCGCCGGGCCAGCTCGGGCTCCCGGGCATGTTCCACATGCTGATCTTCGGGACGGTCGCCGCGATCCTGGGTGGTCTCGACAGCATCAAGGGGGCCGTCGTCGGCGGTCTGTCCCTCGGGGTCGGCCTGGCCATGATCAACGGCTACGGCTCGGGCCTGGGCGGGTCGATCTCCCTGACGGTCGCGCTCGTCGTGGTCGTCGCGGTTCTCGGGCTCCGCCCGAGCGGTCTGTTTGGCAGCAAGCGTCTGGAGCGTGTGTGATGACCACCTTGATCGACAAGACCTCCCCCGCGCGTTCGGGCGGCCAGGGACCCTCGGGCTCCGGCCGGCGCGGGCCGGTCGTGATCCTGCGCGGCAGTGGCCGGTACCGGCTGATCCTGGCGGTGTGCCTCGTGCTCGCTGCGGGATTCGTCGCCTGGGGCGGCACCCTCCAGCCGTTCGAGCAGGGCCAGCTGACGCGGGCGGGGATCTTCGCGATCGCGATCCTCGGGCTCAACTTCACGACCGGCTACGTCGGGCTCCTGTCCGTCGGGCACTCGGCGTTCCTCGGCCTGGGCGCCTACACGACCGGCGTGCTCGTCGTGAACTACAACCAGACCGCACTGTCGACGATCCCGGTCGCGATGGGGATCTGCTTCGTCGTGGGTCTGCTCGTCGGCATCCCGGCACTCCGGATCCGCGGGCTGTACCTGGCAATCGTGACGCTCGCGCTCGGTGTGGCGTTCCCCGAGATCGTCGCGCGCCTCGGCGGCCTGACCGGCGGTGCGGAGGGACTCACGATCCGTCGCACCCTGTTGCGTCCGCCGGAGTGGTCCGGCTTCACGCTCGGCGAGAAGGACCAGTGGCTCTACTGGCTCACGATCGTGTGCCTGCTGCTCGCGTTCGTGGTGCTGCGCAACATCATCACGGGCCGCTACGGCATGGCAATGAACGCGGTGCGCCAGAACGAGATCGCCGCGGCGGCCTCCGGCGTCAACATCGCGACGGTCAAGCTCCTGAGCTTCGCGGTCTCGGGGGCGATCACGGGCCTGGCGGGCAGCCTGTTCGCGATGTACATCGGCAGCCTGTTCGCCGAGGGCTCGTTCACGGTCCTGGCGGGCATCACGCTGCTGATCGGTCTGGTCGTGGGTGGCGAGCGCACGATGCTCGGCCCCATCATCGGTGGCCTCATCGTCGTGTTCCTGCCGTACTACACCTCCGACATCGGCGGCGGCCAGTTCTCCGCGGTGCTGTTCGCGATCGCGCTGATCGCGGTCGTCTTCGTGGCGCCCGATGGCATCGCCGGCGGCCTGGGCCGCATCATCCGCAAGGTCGTCCGCGTCGACGCACGCCGGCCGGACGGAGGCCGCGAGGGCGGCTTGTTCGGGGATGCGCCGACGGCCACGGCGACCGAGTCGGGATCCGCGCGATGACGGCTGAGGCCTTCGTCTACGAGGCGATCCGCACCCCTCGGGCGCGCGTGCGTCGTGACGGCGGGACCCTCGCCGGGGTGCCGTCGTACGACCTGCTGGCCCAGCTGCTCCGTGAGCTGACCCGGCGCGGTCTGCCGCCCGAGGTCGTCGACGACGTCGTGATGGGCGTCAGCACGACGGTCGGTGAGCAGGCGGGCGACCTCGCCCGGGTCGCGGTGATGCGGGCCGGCTGGCCCGACGAGACGCCGGCCGGTGTCGTGTCTCGCCTGTGCTGCTCCGGGCTCGACGCGATCGCGAGCGGCGCGGCCCAGGTGCGCTCGGGCATGGCCCAGGCGGTCGTGGTCGGCGGTGCCGAGTCCATGTCGCGCACGCCGATGATGGCCGACCGCCCCGCCTTCGCGCTCGAGGACGAGCTCGGCGCCGCGACGGGCTTCGTGACGATCGGCGTCTCCGCGGACGCGACCGCCGCGAAGCACGGCTTCACGCGCTCGGACCTCGACGCCTGGGCGGTGCGCTCGCACACGCGTGCGGCAACGGCCGACTGGCGGTGCGTCGTGCCGGTGACCGCCGGTGGCGAGACGTTGATCGACCGCGACGAGGGCGCTCGTCCCGACGTCACGGCCGAGAGTCTCGCCGCGCTACCGGCGCTGTTCTCCGAGGACCCGCTGTGGGCGCGCGTGGAGGACCGCTTCGCCGGCTTCGTCCGTCCGCCCCACGGGCTGCACACCGTGGCCACGGCGCCGCAGATGTGTGACGGCGCGAGCGCCGCGTTCCTCGGCTCGGCCGAGATCGGGTCCACGCTCGGCCGCGCCCCGATCGGGCGCATCGTGGCGTGGGCCCACTCGGCGGTGCGCTCGCCGGGCCTGGACGGCACGCTCACGGCCGCCCGCTCGGCGCTGAAGCGCGCGGGCATCGGTGCCGACGACCTGGTGGTCGCGGAGGTCAACGAGTCCTTCTCGGTCACGCCGCTGCTCGTCGCGCGCGAGCTCGGTCTGGGTGACGACGTCGTCAACGTCCACGGCGGAGCCGTCGCCGTCGGGCACCCGCTCGGGGCGAGCGGCGGCATGCTGCTGGCCCACGCGATGGAGCTGCTCGGGCGCCGCGGCGGCGGCCACGGTCTGCTCGTGATCCCGGGCGCGCTCGGCGTCGCAACGGCGGTCGTCGTCGAGGGATTCGCCACCGAGGGGGCGGCATGACGTACCGCGTGGTCCAGTGGGCGACCGGGGCGATGGGCACGGCCTGCCTGCGCGTCATGCTTGACCACCCGGACGTCGAGGTCGTCGGCGTCCACGTCTACAGCGAGGCCAAGGCCGGCCTCGACGTCGGCGAGATGGCCGGCCGACCTGCCACCGGCGTGCGGTCGACGCGCGATCCGCAGGCGATCCTCGACCTCCGGCCCGACGTCGTCGTGCACGCCGGTCGGATCGGCACCTATGGCAGCCACGACGCAGAGATCATCCGCCTGCTCGAGGCGGGGATCAACGTCATCTCGATCAACGGGTACAGCCACCCGGGTCACCTCGAGGGTCCGCGCGCGGCCGCGCTGCGTGCCGCCTGTGAGCGGGGCGGCTCCTCGCTCGTCGCCGCGGGCCTGAACCCCGGGTTCGCGGGGGAGCAGCTCGCCGTCGTGGCCAGCGGGCTCGTGAGCCGGCTCGACCACGTCGAGATCGTCGAGCACGCCGACAGTCGTGCGGTGCGCGACCCGGACTACCTGTTCGGCGTGCTGGGGTTCGGTCAGACCGTCGCGCAGCTGGAGGCGCGCACCGACGGACCGGACGCCGCGCTCGACGGGATGTTCGCCGAGGTCGTCGCGGCGACGGCCGAGCACCTGGGTCTCACGCTCGATCACGTCGAGCCCGACCACGTGCTCCACGTGACCGAGCACGACCTCGAGGTCAAGGCCGGGACCGTGCGGGCCGGGACCGTGAGCCACTTCAACTGGCGCTGGCACGGTGTCGTCGGCGACGTCCGCCGGATCACGCTCTCGATCCACTGGTACCTCGAGACGACCCACCTCGACTCCGACGAGCCGCCCCTATGGCAGCTGCACCTGACCGGCCACCCCGGCGTGCGGGTCGACGTCGAGCTGGAGAAGCATCCCGAGGACACCAGCCGGATGCCGGCCGAGCCGTACGCGGTCGGGGCGTCCGTCGTGAACGCGGTGCCGTGGGTCGTCGCCGCCAAGCCCGGACTGCACGTGCGTCCCGTCGCCACTCCGGCCTGGGGCTGACCTCCCAGGGGTTGTCTCGGGGGAGCGTCCGACTTACTCTGATACTTGTAGCAATTGTCGATCGACGGAGGCACGGCCATGCCCGGCACCAACATCTGGATCCTCGGGGGTCACCAGACGGACTTCGCGCGCAACTGGGTGCGCGAGGGCAAGGACTTCGCCGGCCTCACGTCCGAGGTCGTCGACGAGACGCTCGCGAGCTCCGGCATCGACCCGACGACGATCGGTGTCGTGCACGTGGGCAACGCTTTCGGCCAGCTGTTCACGGGCCAGGGCCACCTCGGGACGATGCCCGCCACGGTCCGTGACGAGCTGTGGGGCCTGCCGTCGTCGCGCCACGAGGCCGCCTGCGCCTCCGGCAGCATCGCCCTGCTGAGCGCGATGTCGGACCTCCAGGCCGGGCACTACGACGCCGCCCTCGTCGTGGGTGTCGAGCTGCAGAAGACCGTTCCGGGCGACAAGGCCGCAGAGTACCTCGGTGCGGCCGCGTGGATCGGCCACGAGGGCCAGGACGCCACGTTCATGTGGCCGTACATGTTCTCGAAGATCGCCGAGGAGTACGACCGCCGTCATGGCCTGGACCTGGCACATCTGCACGCGATCTCGGCGAAGAACTTCGCCAACGCCAAGGTCAACCCGAATGCCCAGACGCGCGGCTGGGACATCCCCGACCTGCTGGCCGGGGGCGGCGACGACGCCGTCAACCCCCCTGTCGAGGGGCTGCTGCGCCGCTTCGACTGCAGCCAGATCACTGACGGCGGCGCCGGGGTGGTGCTCGTGACCGACGCGTACCTGGCAGCCCACCCGCACGTGAAGCCGCTCGGTCGCCTGGCCGGCTGGGGCCACCGCGCCGTCGGCACGGGCCTGGCGCAGAAGCTCGAGCGCAGCGCCGACGACGACTACGTCATGCCGCACCTGCGCCAGACGGTGCTCGACGCCTTCGGCCGCGCCGGCATCGACCTCGACTCCCTCGACGGGCTCGAGACGCACGACTGCTTCTCGGCGAGCGAGTACCTGGCGATCGACCACATCGGCCTGACCGAGCCGGGCGCGTCATGGAAGGCGATCGAGAACGGCGAGACGCAGATCGGCGGCACGCTGCCGATCAACCCCAGTGGTGGGCTGATCGGCGGCGGGCACCCCGTCGGGGCGAGTGGCGTCCGGATGCTGCTCGACGCGACCAAGCAGGTCAGCGGCACGGCCGGGGCGTATCAGGTCGAGGGTGCCGAGCACTTCGCGACGCTCAACTTCGGCGGCAGCACCGCGACGACCGTGAGCTTCGTCGTCGCCCGCGACTGACGTCCGCGCACGCCTGCCGCACCACGACGCCCACCGACCCCCGAGAGGGACGGTGGGCGTCGTGCTCGCTGCGAGGAGCAGCCGTCAGGGGCGGAGGGACGCCGCCTGACGGGAGTCGAGGTACTCGTCGAGGCGCGAGATCCGCCCCTCGTCGTTGACCTGGACCACGACGCACGCGTGGAGCTCGACGGGCTCACCGGAGCGGATGTGCACGCCGCGCAGGACGTGCTGCTGCACGACCCCGCCGTCGAAGACCTGGATGCGGCGGTCGTCGTAAGAGCGGTCGCGGACCCACGTGTGCATCTTCTCCAGGACCACGGCGTTCTCGGCCACGGTCTGCTCGCGGTTGTCGTGGTTGTGCCAGATCACCGCGTCGTCGGCATAGATCGAGAACAGGTCCGTGGCGTCGCCAGCCTCGGCCGCCGCGATGATGCGGTCGAGCAGCTGGACGTGGGGGTGGCGGCTGGAGTCGGTCATGTCCCGGACTGTAGTCGAGTCACTTTGATAAGTGAAGTAATCGGGAGATCGACCTCGCTCTCCGGGAAATGCGGGCGGAGGTACTTGACGGCGAGTCACTCTGCTTCGTAGAGTCCCACCGTTAGTTGTAGTGACGCGTGTCACTCATTCCGCGAACTCGGCGCCTCGCGCTGCGGAGCGGTTCCCCCACCACCGAGAGGTCAATCATGAGCAGCTACCGTCGTCTGGGTCGGGTGATCCCAGCAGGAGCCGTCGCCGCAGTCCTGGTGCTGAGCGGATGTTCGCAGGGGTCCAGTGACGACTCGGCAGGGTCGGGGTCGGACGGCTTCTACAGCGTCGACGACTGCACCGATCCGGCAGCCGCCACCGAGGAGATCACCGGTGACATCAAGGTCGGCTACAGCCTGCCGCTGTCGGGCCCCGTCGCTGGTCCGGCCGCGATCAGCACGGCGGGCTACGACGCCCGCATCAAGGCCTACAACGAGGCCGGCGGTCTCGACGGCCAGAAGATCGAGGTCGTCTACAAGGACGATGCGTTCGCGCCCGACAAGGCCAAGTCGAACGCGGTCGATCTGATCCAGAACGACAAGGTCCACGTCCTCTCGACGTTCGGTGGTGGCCAGGTCGCCGCGATGGCCGACGAGCAGAACGCCGCCTGCGTGCCGATGCTGTACCCCAGTGCGTCCAACCCGCTGACGTACGTCATCGACGACTACCCGTGGACCGTGCAGTTCCTGCCTGAGTCGACGCGTGAGGCCGACTTCGTCCTCCAGGCGATCCAGAAGAAGA
>JAHEXN010000122.1:0-7204 GCA_023252095.1 Actinomycetes bacterium
GAGGCAGGCGTCCGAGCGAAGCTCGGCACGCGTGAGGAACGAACGCGTGATCCGGCGACGAAGGAGCCGGACGCCCCGCCGCGCCCAGAGGGAGTCAGGGACGCGGCGGGGGTCACGCTTCCCGCGCGGCCGAGGGAGAGCGGCGCGCGGGGGTCTTGTCAGGCGGCGAGCGCGTTGCGCAGCCGCGTCAGGAGGCTCGGCTGCGGCTCGGCCGCTGGCGCGATCTCGGGCAGCACCGCGACGTCGCGGGCCGAGTCGGCGATCTCTCGGCCTCGGTCCACGAGCGAGGGCGACATGGCGGGGACGCCTGCGGCACGGGCCAGCAGCTCGCTCTCCTTGCCGACGGCCTTCGCGAGCACGGGCGTGCCACGGTGACGGTCGAGCAGGCGACGCGCGCCCGGCAGACCGGCCGCGGTGTCGACCCAGGCGTTCACGACGCCGATCTCGGGCGTGTCGTCACCCTCGCCGACGAGCTGGTCGAGGCGGGTGCTGAGGGCGGACGCCCAGCGGAGCTGGACGTCGAGCAGGAGCAGGTGGGCGTCGGGGTAGACGTCGCGAGCACCGGGAACGGCGTCCAGGGCCTCGTCGATCGTCACGGTCGCGTCCGCGTCGGCGATCGCCAGCACGTCGGTCACGATGGTCTTGCGACGGCGGTAGGCATCCCAGGTCATGGTCGCGATCCTTTCGTCGGGGGGCACGTACTCTGGGTACGTACTTTGAGTATGGCGCATTTGCGCAGGTCAGGCCCTATCAAGCCCATGTGATCCCTCCCACCCGTGGGGCTCACCTCTAGGATGTGAGGCATGACTCATCCGGCGAAGGTCCTCCGGGCCGCCCGCAAGGCCGGCACCGCGTCGGGGCGTGGGTATTCATCAGGCACCAAGCGGGCCCTCGTCCAGAGCGCGACCCGCCTGTTCGCCGACCACGGGTACGCCGGCACGTCGCTCGACGAGGTCGTCGCGGCGTCGCGCGTGACCAAGGGCGCGTTCTACCACCACTTCCCCAGCAAGCTGGCGCTCTTCGACGCGGTGTTCACCGAGCTGCAGGAGGCGGCGATCCGCGGCATCCGCGCCGCGTTCGATGCCGAGAGCGATCCGTGGGAGCAGGCGCGGGCGGGCCTGCGGGCCTATCTCGACGTGAGCCGTGAGACCGAGTACCGGCGCATCTGCATGCAGGAGGCGCCGGTCGCCCTCGGCCAGGAGGCGTTCGCCGAGTCCGAGCGGGCCGCCTCCCTGGGCTTCGTCCACGATGTCGTCGACCGGCTCGTCGACGACATCGGCGAGGTCGCGGTCGACCGCGAGGCGCTCGCCGCGGTGTTCTACGGGGCGATCCGCTCCTCGGCGGAGTTCGTCGCCGAGTCCAGCGACCCCGATCTCGCCAGCGCTCGTGTCGCCGAGTCGATCGACGTCATCCTGACCGGTCTGCGCACGCTCGGCCAGCTCGTCGGCGACTGACGCCGCCCGGAGCCGCCACTACTGGAACGTCGCCGAGCCCCGGTCCTGCGAGACGAGCTCGATCCAGGTCTTGCCCGCCGGGATCGTGACAGGGTTGCCGGCCGAGTCGGTGAACGTCAGCGTGCTGCCCAGCGACTCCTTGGACCAGGTCACGTCGATCGCCTGGCCGCCGATCACGACGATCCCCGCACCGCTGCCCTGGAAGATCGTCTCCGGGACCGCGTTGCCCGCCGGGTCGCGGTAGCCCGCGTCGCGCTCGGCGGCGAACACCACGACGAGGTTGTTGGCGACGAACTCCTCGCCCGGCGCCGCGAAGCCGTTCGTGCGCGTCCAACCACCGTCGGCGAAACCGAACGTCGTCGTGTGGCTGCGCGAGAACACGACGCTGCCGGACGTGACGGGACGCGCGCCGGCCGACGCCGGCTGCTCCTCGCCCACCGGAGTGAACTGGAAGTAGGGGCCCGGGATCTCGGTCGCGGCCGCCTGCGAGGCGAGGGACGCGAGGTCGATCAGTCGGTTGTACGGACGCTTCTTCGCGGAGTCGGTGCTGAAGCCCGGCGCGTTGTTGTCCTCGGTGTAGCTCGTGAGTCCCGCAGCACCGACCGCCTCGTAGGCCGGTCCGGCGCCGCCGGAGGCCACGACGTGGGCTCCGACCGGAGCCGCGATGCCGGCGTCGGTGCCCCGCAGGGAGCGGACGTGACCGATCTTGGTGGGCAGCGTCGTGTGGTAGAGCGCCGCGAGGCGGGTGATGCCGCCCTCGACCATCTCCTCGACGACCAGGTCGGCCTGGTTCACGCCGTACTGCGGCGCGCCCGACTTGCTGTTCTCGACCTTGACCACGAAGACCGGGTTGGCCGGGGGCGTCCCGCCGAACTCCAGGCCCGTGAGCGGCGACACCTGAACGATCGTCTGGCTCTCGCCCTTGGTCGAGTCCTTGTCGTCGGAGGGCTTGTCGTCGCCCCCGCAGGCGGCGGTCACGAGGGCCAGGGAGGTCACGACGGCGATCAGGCGGAACTTCATGCCCGACAGCATGCCTGACCGCGCCGGCCGATCCGGTGCGGACACGCGGGCCCGCCCCGCCCCGGGGCGGTGAGTGTTCCACCTTTCACCCGCGGGTGGTAGGTGGTCCACCTAGGGCGGTGGATCCTCCACCGTATGGGCGCTCATACGGTGGATAGCTCACCGCCCACCCCCACCGTGGCCATCTTTCGGTGGAGGATCCACCGCCCCCACTGGCGGCGGCCGGTCGGGACGTTGGTGACGTGCTCGCCCGCCCGACCGCCTTGGTCCATGCCGCTCTTCAGCGCGGAACATCACCAGCGGGTCGGGATCGGGCCTGATCCACCGCGCCCTGTGGCCCGGGCGGTGGATCTGCCACCGAATGGCCCGCGTACCCAGCAGGGGCGGTGGCTCAGCCACCGTACGAGCGCTCATACGGTGGTCAACCCACCGCCCACCCCCACCCCGGCCATCTTTCGGTGGAGGATCCACCGCCCCCAGCCGCCAGGGCGGTCCGCCGTGCGGTGTCGGTGGTCGCTGCGACGATGTCAGGGTGTCCGACCCGCTCGCCCGCTTCGCGCCGGCCACCCGTGCGTGGTTCGCCGAGAGCCTCGGCGAACCCACCGCCGCGCAGGCCGCCGCCTGGTCGGCGCCGGACGACCGGCACCTGCTCGTCGTCGCGCCCACGGGGTCGGGCAAGACCCTCGCGGCCTTCCTCAGCGCGATCGACGGCTTGCTGCACCGCGAGCCGCGAGCCCCCGACGCCCCGCCGCGCGGCACCTCCGTCCTCTACGTCTCCCCGCTCAAGGCCCTCGCGGTCGACGTCGAGCGCAACCTGCGCTCGCCGCTCGTGGGCATCTCCCGCACCGCGGCCCGCGAGGGCGAGTCGGTCGTCGACGTCAGCGTCGGCATCCGCTCCGGCGACACCCCCCAGCAGGAGCGGCGCCGCCTGGCCACGCACCCCCCTGACGTGCTCATCACGACGCCCGAGTCCCTGTTCCTGGTGCTCACGTCCGCAGCCCGCGAGTCTCTGCGCGACGTGCACACCGTGATCGTCGACGAGGTCCATGCCGTCGCCGGCACCAAGCGCGGCGCCCACCTCGCGCTCAGCCTCGAGCGCCTCGACGCCCTGCTCGAGCGTCCTGCCCGCCGGGTCGGGCTGAGCGCCACCGTGCGGCCGGCCGAGGAGGTCGCCCGCTTCCTCGGCGGCGGCCGCCCGGTCGAGACCGTCGCGCCGCCGTCGCCGCGGCACCTCGCGCTCGACGTCCGGGTGCCCGTCGACGACCTCACCGACATCCCCGCGATCGACGAGGACAGCCCCTCGGGCACGATCTGGCCGCACGTCGAGCGGCAGGTGCTCGACCTCGTGCTGTCCCACCGCTCCACGCTCGTGTTCGTCAACTCCCGCGGGCTGGCCGAGCGGTTGACGTCACGACTCAACGAGGCGTGGGCCGAACGCCAGGGCCAGGCCCGCGACCCGTCGGCTGACTCCCGCGCCCCGGCCCAGGTCTCCGGCGGCAGCAACCAGTCCAGAGGCGTCGCTGACGGCACCGACGACCTCGTGGCCCGGGCCCACCACGGCTCCGTGAGCAAGGAGCAGCGCGCGCTGATCGAGGACGACCTCAAGACGGGCCGCCTGCCGTGCGTCGTCGCCACCTCCAGCCTTGAGCTCGGCATCGACATGGGCGCTGTCGACCTCGTCGTCCAGGTCGGCTCCCCTCCCACCGTCGCGTCGGGGCTGCAACGAGTCGGTCGCGCCGGCCACCAGGTCGGGGCCCTGTCGCGCGGTGTCATGTTCCCCACGTCCCGCACCGACCTGCTGGGCGCCTCCGTCACGGCCGAACGCATGATGGCAGGCGCGATCGAGGCCCTGCGCGTCCCCACCAACCCGCTCGACGTCCTCGCCCAGCAGACCGTCGCGGCGTGCGCCCTCGACCCGGTCGACGTCGAGGACTGGTTCTCCACAGTCCGCCGATCTGCCCCGTTCGCCACACTCCCCCGGCGCGTCTACGAGGCCGTGCTCGACCTCGTGTCGGGCCGCTATCCCTCGGAGGACTTCGCCGAGCTGCGTCCCCGGGTCGTGTGGGACCGCGATGCCGGCACGCTCACGGGCCGGCCCGGCGCCCAGCGGCTCGCGGTCACGAACGGCGGCACGATCCCCGACCGCGGCATGTTCTCGGTCGTCCTGCCGGTCGACGAGGAGTCGACGTCCAGCCGTCCCGCGCCCCGCCGGGTCGGCGAGCTCGACGAGGAGATGGTCTACGAGACCCGCCTCCACGACGTCATCTCGCTGGGCGCCACGAGCTGGCGCGTGCAGGAGATCACGCACGACCGCGTCATCGTGGTCCCGGCGCCGGGCCTACCGGCGCGACTGCCGTTCTGGCGCGGCGACGCGGCCGGCCGCTCGGCCGAGCTGGGCGAGGCCATCGGCGCGGCGGTCCGCGAGCGCTCGGTGGGTGGGGGTTCCAGGCCCCGGGCGGAAGATGGCACCGTGGGCGGCACCACTCCGGGTGACAGCTCCCTCCTCGACGACCGCGCCACGGCCAACCTCGACGCCTACCTGGCCGAGCAACGGGCAGCCACGGGCGTCGTGCCCACCGACCGCACGCTCGTCGTCGAGTCGTTCCGCGACGAGCTCGGCGACTGGCGCGTCGTGCTGCACTCGCCGTACGGCCGCCGCGTGCACGCCCCCTGGGCGTTGGCGGTCGCCGCCCGCATCCGGGAGCGCTACGACCTCGACGGCGCGGTCGTCGCGTCCGACGACGGCATCGTGGCGCGGCTGCCCGACCTCGACGGCGACACCGCGCCGGCGCTCGCCGAGCTGTTCGCCTTCGACCCCGACGAGCTCGAGCGCATCGTCACGACCGAGGTCGGCGGCTCCGCCCTGTTCGCCGCCCGCTTCCGCGAGTGCGCCGCCCGCGCCCTGCTGCTGCCCCGCCGCAACCCCGGCTCCCGCGCCCCGCTGTGGCAGCAGCGCCAGCGCGGTTCGCAGCTGCTCGAGGTCGCGCGCCGCCACCCGGAGTTCCCGATCCTGCTCGAGACGGCGCGCGAGTGCCTGCAGGACGTCTACGACCTCCCGGCGCTCACCCGGCTCATGCGGGGCATCGACGACCGCACCGTCGCCGTCGTGGAGGTCACGACCGACAAGGCGTCGCCATTCGCCCAGAACCTCGTGTTCGGGTACGTCGCCGCGTTCCTGTACGAGGGTGACGCCCCGCTCGCCGAACGCCGGGCCGCCGCGCTTTCGCTCGACTCCGGGCTTCTGGCCGAGCTCCTCGGCCGGGCCGAGCTGCGCGACCTCCTCGACCCCGAGGTCGTGCGTGACGTCGAGGCCGAGCTGCAGCGCACCGCGGCCGACTTCCGCGCGCGCAACGCCGAGCAGGTGGCCGACCTCGTGCGTCGCCTCGGCCCGATCCCCGCCGAGGAGGTCCGCCATCGCACCGTCGAACCCACAGAAGCACAGGCGTGGCTGGCAGAGCTCCAGGACTCGCGCCGACTTCTCGAGGTCAATGTCGGTGGCCGGCCCATGTGGGCCGTCGTCGAGGACGCCGGTCGCCTCCGCGACGCGCTCGGGGTCTCGCTTCCGTTGGGTGTGCCCGCGGCGCACCTGGAGTCACCCGCCGACGCGCTCGGCGACCTCGTCTCCCGGCACGCTCGCACGCACGGACCGTTCTCCGCCTCCGAGCTCGCCACCCGTTGGGGCCTCGGCATCGGGCCGGTCCGCGACGTCCTGCGCCGCCTCGCGGCCGACGGCCGGCTCGTCGAGGGCGAGTTCCGCACCGATGCCGGCTCCAGCGCCCAAGCGCACGACCGCACCGAGTGGGTCGACGCCGAGGTCCTCCGCCGACTGCGTCGTCGCAGCCTCGCGGCCGCCCGACGCCAGGTCGAGCCCGTCGACGTCAGCACGCTCGTGCGCTTCCTGCCGGGGTGGCACGCGCTCGACCGACGCCGCCGAGGCGAGACGGGCCTGCTCGACACGATCGACCAGCTCGCGGGCGTCGCGCTTCCGGCCAGTGCCTGGGAGTCGGTCGTGCTGCCGGCCCGCGTGGGCGACTACTCCCCCGCGATGCTCGACGCCCTCCTCGCCGAGGGTGAGGTCGTCTGGGTCGGCGCCGGCACCCTGGGCAGGTCCGACGGCTGGCTCCGGCTGCTCCCCGCCGACCTGGCGGGGCTGCAGGACCCGATCGAGATCGAGCTCACCGAGCTCCACACCGAGGTGCTCGCGCAGCTCCGGGCCGGCGGGGCGTTCCGGTTCACCGAGCTCGTGCAGGGTCTCGACGACCCCGACTCACGCGCCGCCGACGTCGTCTGGGACCTCGCCTGGGCCGGGCTCGTCTCGAACGACTCGTTCGCCCCGGTCCGGTCGCGCGCCGGCGTCCGCACCACCAGGAGCGCCCGCGCCATCAGCCGGCCCCGTCGCCTCAACGCCCGGGCCCTGCGCCCGGCGGCCCCGCCGGCGCTCGCCGGTCGCTGGTTCGTCCTCCCCGACGACCCGGTCGACCCCACACGCCGGGCCGTCACCCGCGCCGAGGTGCTCGTCGCGCGCCACGGCGTGCTCACCCGCGGCGCGGTCATGGCCGAGCAGGTTCCCGGCGGGTTCGCCGACGTCTACCGCGTGCTGCGCGAGGCCGAGGACCGCGGGGCCGTGCTGCGCGGCATGTTCGTCGAAGGTCTGGGCGCGGCGCAGTTCGCCGCCACGTCCACGATCGACGTCCTCCGGTCCCATGTCCGCGAGAACGACGACGAGTCCC
>JAHEXN010000122.1:7214-9142 GCA_023252095.1 Actinomycetes bacterium
GCCGGCGTACGCCCTGGCCTCCACCGACCCGGCGCAGCCCTTCGGCGCCGCGCTCGGGTGGCCCGAGACGCTCGCCGCAGCCGACAGCACGCACCGCCCGGCCCGCCGCGCCGGCTCGCTGGTGCTGCTGCACGACGGCGCCCTGGTCGCTTATGTCGAACGCGGCGCGCGGCGCATCCTGACCTTCACCGACGACCCGGCCCATCTCACCGCGGCCGCGGCCGCCCTGGCCGACCTCGGGCGCACGGGTCGCGTCGGGCGGCTCCGGGTCGAGACGGTCGACGACCGCAGCGTCGGCGGCACGGCCCTCGGCGAGGCCATGACCGCCGCCGGCTTCCGCGCCCACCCGAAGGGACTCCAGCTCGATGCCCGAAGGTGACACCGTCTTCCGCACCGCCGCGAAGCTGCACGAGGGCCTGTCCGGCCAGGTCCTGACCGTCAGCGACCTCCGGGTGCCTCAGCACGCCACGGCCGATCTCACGGGCCTCGTGGTCGACGAGACGATCAGCCGCGGCAAGCACCTCCTGACCCGCATCGGGCCGTGGACCCTGCACACCCACCTGCGCATGGAGGGTGTCTGGCACGTCCACCCCCACGGCACGGCATGGCGACGCCCGGCCCACTCCGCGCGCGTCGTGCTCGAGACCGCCGAGCGCCAGGCGGTCGGGTTCTGGCTCGGCATGGTCGACCTCGTGCCGCGCGACGCCGAGCACACCGTCGTGGGCCACCTCGGCCCTGACCTGCTGGGCCCCGACTGGAACCTCGACGAAGCCCTCGCGCGACTCGAGGCAGGCGCCGATCGCCAGGTCTTCACGGCGCTGCTCGACCAGCGCAACCTCGCCGGGTTCGGCACCGAGTACGTCAACGAGATGCTCTTCGTGCTCGGGGTGCACCCCACCACCCGCGTCGCCGACGTCCCCGACCTGCGGCGGCTCGTCGTGCGCGGTCACCAGATGATCCGGGTCAATTCCACCCGCTGGGAACGCACGTTCACGGGCAACACCCGGCCGGGGCAGGAGCGCTGGGTCTTCCACCGCGAGCGCAAGCCGTGTCGGCGCTGCGGCACGCGCATCGCCGACGCCGACCTCGGCGACGTCCCGACCCAGGAGCGCAACGCGTTCTGGTGCCCGCACTGCCAGCCCGTGCGGGGCTAGCCGAGATGGGGTGGCTTCGAGGCTCAGGCGCCGGGGGGCGTGAGGGCGAAGCCCCGCCCCTTGAGGTGCGAGGAAAGAGCCTCGAAAGGGGGGTACCTCAGTCGACCGGGCTTCGAGGCTGACGTCCTAGACCGCGGTGGGCGCCTTCGCCGGGGCGACGTCCCAGATCATGGCCTCGTCGAGGTCGGTGCGGCGGTGGTCGATCGAGTCGAGCCACCAGTTCTGGCGGATCGTCCAGGGTCGCGTCGATCCCTGCTGCGGCAGCTGCTGGGCCACGCGCTGCACGTAGCCCGAGGTGAGGTCGAGCAGCGGGCGCTCCTCGCCCCCGGGGCCATCGGGATGCGGCGCGCCGAACTTCCGACCCGTCGCGCGCAGGTGCTCGACGAATCGGGCCACGTACTGCGAGGTCAGGTCGGCCCGGAGGGTCCAGGAGGCGTTGGTGTACCCGACGCACCAAGCCAGGTTCGGCACGCCGCTGAACATCAGGCCCTTGTACGTGTAGAGGTCGTGGGGATCGAGCACCTGGCCGTCGACCTCGACCTCGGCCGTGCCGAAGTTGACGAGCTGCAGCCCCGTGGCCGTCACGACGACGTCGGCGTCGAGGTGGCGGCCGTCCGTCAGCTCGATCCCGGTGGGCGTGAAGCCGGCGATGTGGCCCGTCACGATGTCGGCCTGGCCGCGACGCAGGGAACGGAAGAGGTCGCCGTTCGGCACGACGCAGAGTCGCTGGTCCCAGGGGTCGTAGCTGGGGTTGAGATGCGTGTCGACGTCGAA
>JAHEXN010000123.1:0-6858 GCA_023252095.1 Actinomycetes bacterium
CGTTCTTCTTCTCCTCGGCCAGCTGGCTGCGGTGGTGCACCAGGAAGCACGAGCTGCACGTGAACTCGTCGAGCTGCTTGGGGACGACCTGGACCGCGAGCTCCTCGTGGGAGAGGTCGGCGCCGGGCAGCTCGAACGACTCGGCCGCCTCGACCTCGTCCTCGTCGACCTTGCCGGAGTTCTTCTCGTGGCGGCGGGCCTTGAGCTCCTCGATGGAGTCCTCGGACTGCTCCTCCTCGGTCTTGCGGGGAGCGTCGTAGTCGGTGGCCATGCGTGTGTTCCTCCAGCGTCAGGCGTACCCGGGTGTGTGGGCTGTCATGTGACGTCGCGGCCCCCGACCTCGGGTGTGGGTCGAGCGTCCGGCCGGGTGATTGTTGCACACCGACCCCAGACCTGCGTGCGATGCGGCGTCAGAACCCACAAGCGCGCACGAGGGCGAAATATTCCGGCGCGACGTCGGGGTGCGCACCCATGACCAGGCGGCGGTCGGGAGGCCCGTCGAGACCGGACAGCACGGCCCCGGCCTCGGTCGCCACGAGCCCGCCTGCGGCGAGGTCCCACGGGTGCAGACCCTGCTCGACGTAGGCGTCGACGGTGCCCTCGGCGAGTGCACACAGGTCGAGGGCGGCCGCACCGATGCGGCGGACGTCGCGCACCTGAGGCAGCAGCCGCGTGACGGCCTCGCCCTGGGCCGCACGGACCTGCGGGTCGTAGCCGAACCCAGTCGCGACGAGCAGGTGCGTGAGGGGCGGCGGAGGCGGCGTCGTGATGCGGCGTGGCGTCCCGTCCAGGCGGAACGCTCCCCCACCCCACGTGGCGCCCCACTCCCGGCCGTCGGCGACGTTGACGACGAATCCGGCCAGGACCTGGTCGCCCCGGCGCGCCGCGATCGAGACCGCGTAGGCCGGCACGCCGTACATGAAGTTGACGGTGCCGTCGATCGGGTCGACGACCCACTCGACACCACTGGTGCCGACGACCGTGTCACCCTCCTCGCCGAGGAACCCGTCATCAGGGCGTGCTGCGGCGACGCGGGCACGGATGAGCTCCTCACTCGCCCGGTCGATCGCGGTGACGGGATCGGTCGCGCTCGACTTCGTGTCGGCGACGGGCACCCGGCCCTCCGGCCGCAGACGACGCACGAGCTCGGCAGCCTCACGTCCGACCTCGACGGCGAGGTCGAGCAGCACCTGCGACTCCGAGGACGCAGTACTCACACGAGCGCCGTGCGGGTGGACCGTGCGTTCAGGCAGCAGTTCGCGGCGCAGTGGTCGGTCCACGGCGGGAGGTCGCCGACCGTGGCCCGGTCCGGGAACTCCTCCCGCAGCGCGGCCGCGCGCTCCACGACGAGCTCACGCACCATCTCGACGAAGGCAGGGGCCGTGTCAGGGGTGTCGACGCGGGCGTACGACAGACCGAGTCGCTCGGCCGTGGCCGACGCCTCGGTGTCGAGGTCGTACACGACCTCCATGTGGTCCGAGATGAAGCCGATCGGCACCACGGCGACCGAGGTCACGCCCTCGCTCGCGAGCTTCTCGAGATGATCGTTGACGTCGGGCTCGAGCCACGGCACCTGGGGCGGCCCGGAGCGCGAGCAGTAGACGAGGTCGTGCTCGGCGTGGCCGACCGCCTCGCTCACGAGCCGGGCGACCTCGCGGTGCTGACGCTCGTACGCGAAGGCACCGGGCCCACCGGAGGCCTCGTTCATCGACGTCGGGATCGAGTGGGTCACGAAGACAAGCCGTGTGTCGGCCGGCGCCGCCTCGAGGGACGACCGGACGGCGTCGGTGATCGGACCGACGAACCCCGGGTGGTTGAAGTAGTGGCGCAGGCGGTGCAGGCGGACGTCGAGCCCCTCGGACGCCTCGAACAGGTCCTCGCGGTACTGGCGGCAGCCCGAGTACGACGAGTACGCGCTCGTGACGAAGCAGGCGATCTCGCGGTGGCCGTCGGCGACCATCTGCTCGACGGTCTCGCGCAGGTAGGGATCCCAGTTGCGGTTGCCCCAGTACACCGGCAGGTCGATGTCGTGCGCCCGCAGGTCGGCCTCGATGCCGGACAGCAGGGCCCGGTTCGCGTCGTTGATGGGCGAGCGGCCACCGAATCCGAAGTAGTGCTCGCCCACCTCGACGAGTCGTTCCCGGGGAATGCCCTTGCCACGGGTCACGTTCTCGAGGAACGGGACGACCTCGTCGGGGTGCTCGGGGCCCCCGAACGAGACCAGCAGGATCGCGTCGAGCGGTGCGGTGTCACCCATGGACCCATCGTGTCACCCCCGTCCCCGCGCCGCTCTAGAGTGGCCCCCGACCGACAGGAGGACGACCCGTGGCTTCGCCGTACCGCGTCGTGCTCGCACGCCCGGGCGCCTTCGCGTTCAGCGCGACGGGGCTCGTCTCGCGCCTCCCGCTCTCGATGCTGGGGCTGTCGATCGTCGTGGTCGTCGCCGCCCGCACCGACTCCTACGCGTTCGCCGGCACCGTCTCGGCCGCCTACGTCCTGGCCGCGGCGGCGACCGCGCCGCTCCAGGGCCGCCTCATCGACACCTGGGGCCAGTCCCGGGTCCTGACGCTGTGGGCGCTCGGCTTCGGCACGGGCGTCTCGCTGCTCGTCCTCGCGATCGCGGGCGACGCCGCGACGCCGCTGCCTCACCTGGCAGCGATCGTCGCCGGTGCCGCGACGCCCCAGACCGGCAACATGGTCCGGGCCCGCTGGTCCCACCTGCTGGGCGACGCGCGCACGACGGATCCACGAGAGCTCAACACGGCGTTCGCCCTGGAGGCCGTGCTCGACGAGGTCGTCTTCATCGTGGGGCCCGTGCTCGCGACGTGGGTCACGCTCCAGGTCCACGAGTTCGCCGGGATCGGACTCGCCGGGGTCGCCGGCACGTTCGGCAGCCTCGCGCTGGGCGTCCAGCACGCCACGGCTCCCCCGGTCGTCCGGCGCGAGGCTGGCCCTCGCGTACCGCTCGACGGCCGTGTCCTCGTGCCGGTCGTGGTCGCCAGCATCGGGATCGGCATCATCTTCGGCGCCGCCGAGGTCGTCGTCGTCGCCCTCACCGACGAGCAGGGTCGGCCCGGCCTCGCCGGGATCATGCTCGCGGTGTGGGCCGCCGGCAGCCTCGGGGCGGGCCTGGTGGTCGGGTTGCTGCCCGCCCCGCCGGACGTCGTGCGTCGTCTGCGCCTGGCGCTGGTCGCCCTGACGCTCTCGTTCGTGCCGCTCGCGCTGCTCTCGCAGCTGCAGTGGGCCGCGGTGTGCCTGTTCATCGGTGGTGCCGCGATCTCGCCGACGCTCGTCGCGGCCGTGCACCTGGTGCGCGAGAGCGTGCCGGAGGCCCGCCTGACGGAGGCCCTCTCCTGGACCACGTTGGGGCTCTCGGTCGGCGTCGCCCCCGGCGCGGCACTGTCCGGATGGGTCGTCGATCACGCCTGGAACGCCTCCGCCGGCTTCCTCGTGCCCCTCGCGGCGGGGGTCGTCGCGACCGGCGTGGCACTCAGCTTCCGACTGCCGGAGCGGAGCGACGCCGTCCGGCACTAGGCTGGGGGCGCCATGACCGACGCCCAGCTCCTGCCCGCGCGCGCCGTGGCCCTGGCGCGCTCCTGGGTCGACTCCTCGCCGCGCCGCGGCCGGGTCGATCCGTCCGCCCGACGCCTGGCCGAGCTCCTCTCCGACGCCGACGGCCTCCAGTTCACGATCGACTTCGTCGACCGAGTCATCCGGCCGGAGGATCCCGAGGTCGCCGCCGCCAACCTGCGCCGGCTCGCCAGCCGCGCCCCGGCCTTCCTGCCCTGGCACCAGCGTTCCGCGCTCCGGTGGGGGGCGCGCGTGTCGCGCGTCGCTCCGGGCTTCGTCGTCCGCACCGCCACGACGGTGCTGCGCCGGCTCGTGGGCCACCTCGTCGTCGACGCCCGGCCCGAACCGCTCGGCGCCACGATCGGCCGCCTCACCAAGGGCGGCAACCGGCTCAACCTGAATCTCCTCGGCGAGGCCGTGCTCGGCGAGGGCGAGGCCGCACGCCGGCGCGACGCGGTCGTCACCCTGCTGGGCCGCCCCGACGTCGACTACGTGTCGGTCAAGGTCTCCTCGGTGGCCAGCCGCCTCTCGCTCTGGGGGTTCGACGCCACGGTCGAGCGCGTCGTCGACCACCTCCAGCCGATCTACGCCGCGGCCGCCGCAGGCGACCAGCCCAAGTTCGTCAACCTCGACATGGAGGAGTACCGCGACCTCGACCTCACGATCTCGGTCTTCACCCGGGCGCTCGAGGCCTTCCCCCACCTCACGGCCGGCATCGTGCTGCAGGCCTACCTCCCCGACGCGCACGAGGCCTACGACCGGCTCCACCGCTGGGCCTACGAGCGCCGCCTCCGAGGTGGCGCACCGGTCAAGGTGCGCGTCGTCAAGGGCGCCAACCTGGCGATGGAACGGGTCGACGCCGAGCTGCACGGCTGGCCGCTGGCCACCTGGGGCTCGAAGGTCGAGACCGACGCCTCCTACAAGCGTCTGCTCGACACCGCGCTGCGCCCGGACCGCGTCGACGCGGTCCGCATCGGCGTCGCCGGACAGAACCTGTTCGACATCGCCTGGGCCTGGCTGCTGGCCGAGGAACGCGGTGTCACCGACGCGATCGACGTCGAGATGCTGCTCGGCATGGACGCCGGCCCCGTCCAAGCCGTCCGCGAGACCGTCGGACGCGTCCTGCTCTACACGCCCGTCGTGCACCCCGACGAGTTCGACGTCGCGATCGCCTACCTGGTCCGGCGCCTCGAGGAGAACGCGAGCAGCGACAACTTCCTGTCGTCGGTGTTCCGTCTGGATGACGCCGCGACCTTCACCCGCGAGGCCGAGCGCTTCCTGGCCTCCGTCGACCTGATGCAGCGCGACGCGCCGGCGAGTCATCGCGTGCAGGACCGGCGCGAGGAGACGTTCTCGTCCGTCGTCGCGACGTTCGGCAACACCCCCGACACCGACCCGGCCGTCGAGGGCAACCGGGCGTGGGCGCTGGAGCAGCTCGAGCGCAGCGTGTACACCACGATGGGCCAGGGCACGATCGAGGACGCCCGCATCCACGGTCCGGCGGGCCTCGAGACGCTCGTGCGCCAGACCCGCTCGGCGGCCCGCAAGTGGCAGGAGCGCGACGTCCAGGTCCGCAGCTGGCTGCTGCACCAGGCCGGCCACGCCCTGGCGCACCGCCGCGGCGACCTCGTGGCCGTCATGGCGGCCGAGGCCGGCAAGACCGTGGCGCAGGCCGATGTCGAGGTCAGCGAGGCGATCGACTTCGCGCACTACTACGCCGAGGCGCTCGTGCGTCTCGAGGCCGTCGACGGCGCCCGGTTCGAGCCGTCGTCCCTCACGGTCGTGACCCCGCCGTGGAACTTCCCGGTCGCGATCCCGGCCGGTTCGATGCTGGCGGCCCTGGCCGCCGGAAGCGCCGTCATCGTCAAGCCAGCACCCCAGACCCCGCGGTGCTCGGCGGTCGTGGTCGAGGCGCTGTGGGAGGCCGGGGTCCCCCGCGACGTCCTGCGGATCGTCACGGTCCCGGAGGGGCCGCTCAGCAAGGCGCTCGTCGCGCACTCCGACGTCGACCGCGTGATCCTCACGGGTGGCTGGGAGACCGCGCGCCTGTTCCGCTCGTGGCGTCCCGACCTGCAGCTGCACGCCGAGACAAGTGGCAAGAACGCCCTGGTGGTCACCCCGAGCGCCGATCTGGACCTCGCGGTCGCCGATCTCGTGCAGAGCGCCTTCGGTCACGCCGGGCAGAAGTGCTCCGCCGCCAGCCTCGCGATCCTCGTCGGATCGGTCGGCGACTCCGAGCGGTTCCGCCGTCAGCTCATCGACGCCGTGAGCTCGCTCCACGTCGGGCACCCCACCGACCCGTCCGCCGAGATGGGCCCCCTGGTGGAGACCCCGGGCGACAAGCTGCGCGCCGGGCTCACCGAGCTGGGCGCGGGCGAGACCTGGCTCGTCGAGCCCCGCCAGCTCGACGACACGGGCCGCCTGTGGTCCCCCGGCGTGCGCGACGGCGTGCAGGCCGGCAGCGAGTTCCACCGCACGGAGTACTTCGGCCCGGTGCTGGGCCTGATGCACGCGCCCGACCTGGCCACCGCGATCGCGTGGCAGAACGCCACCGACTACGGCCTCACGGCGGGCCTGCACTCGCTCGACCCCGACGAGATCTCGACGTGGGTCGACTCGGTGGAGGCCGGCAACCTCTACGTCAACCGCGGCACGACCGGGGCCATCGTGCAGCGCCAGCCGTTCGGCGGCTGGAAGCGCTCGACCGTGGGTCCGACGACCAAGGCCGGCGGACCCAACCACCTCGTGCGGCTCGGCGGATGGGCGCCGCGCCCCGTGCGCCGGGTTCCCGACGTCGAGCTGTCGGCCGGCGTCCTGCAGCTCCTGCAGGTGCACGGCTTCACCGACCTGCCTCCCGAGGACCTGGCCTGGCTCGACGTCGCGGCCCGCTCCGACGAGCTGGCCTGGCGACGTGAGTTCGGCCTGACCAAGGACGTCTCGCGGCTCACGGCCGAGCGCAATCTCCTGCGGTACCGGCCCGTGCCGGTCGTGGCGCGCGTGGAGGGATCCCGGCGTGACGTCCTGCGCCTCGTGCTGGCGGCCGTCCGCGCCGGTGCTCCGCTCGTCGTCAGCACCGACGTGCGCATGACGGCCACGTCGGCCGAGATCCACGTCGAGGACCACGACGCCTGGCTGGAGCGCCTCGACCGCACCCGACCCGAGCGGGTGCGGCTGGTCCGCTCGTCCCGCGTCGAGGCCGCCCGCATCGTCGACGGCGACCCGGACGTCGCGTTCGTCGAGGGCCTCGTGACGCAGTCGGGTCGGGTCGAGCTCCTGGCCTTCCTGCAC
>JAHEXN010000123.1:6868-9138 GCA_023252095.1 Actinomycetes bacterium
TCTCGATCACGCACCACCGCTTCGGCAATCCCGTTCCGTCGTTGGCCGGGCTGCTGCCGCGCGGCCCGCGCCCGTGACCCTGGCGGGGGTGCCGGGCCCCGGGCGGCATTGGGGCACAGCGGGGGTGCCGGGCCCTGGGCAGCACACAGGTCCAGCGGCGCGTCATCCCCGAATCTGCGGGGTGCGGGGCGACAATGGCCGGACAGCAAGGAGGCGACATGCGTGAGCTCGGACCGGACCGCGTGAGCGACGACGGCACGGCCCTCGTCGCTCGGGACCCGGCCTCCGGCGAGGAGTTCCGCGTGCCGATCGACGACCGACTGCACCGTCTGGTCGCCCTCGCCGGGCACCGTCGCCCGTCGGGCCAGGCCGCCCGAGAGACCACCAGGCCCAGGGAGACCAGCATGGCGAACGAACCCCGCGTGCAGAGCGCGCTGAGCCCGCGCGAGATCCAGACCCGCATCCGCCGCGGCGAGACCGTCTCCGAGGTCGCCGACGCCGCGGGTGTCCCCTCCGCGCAGATCGAGGGCTTCGCGACCCCTGTTCTCGCCGAGCGCGCCTACATGGCGGAGCAGGCGCGGGCCACGCCGTTGCGCCGCAAGCACGTCGGTGGGGCACCCGTCGCCCTCGGCGAGCTCGTCGACGGCTGCCTCGCCGCCACAGGCTTCGTGCCCGACGACGCTGTCTGGGACGCCTGGCGCCGTGAGGACGGCCGCTGGGCCGTTCTCGTCACACCCATCGGCGAACCGGCCGCTCACTTCGTCTTCGACGTCAAGAGTCGCTACGTGCTGCCGGCCGACGACGCCGCCCACGGGCTCGTCGGCGACGTAGCCCATCCCGACGAGTCCTCCGACATGGCCCTGGCCGACGCCGTGCGCTCGGGCGAGGAGCCCGTTCTCACGGCAGCGCAGGTCGTCGCCGAGGACTACGCGATCAGCGCACCTGTCGCCTCCCTGAAGGAGGCGCGCGACCGGCGTGCCCTGGAGCAGATGTCGCAGGCCGGCCCCACCTCGCCCGGGTCGGACCACCCCACCGACCAGCTCGACTTCAGCGACCTCGAGGACGAGCACGCCGAGGAGGCTCGCGCCACGACGCCTCAGCCCTCCCCCGACGCGTCCGAGCACCCGTCCGCTCGTGACGCCGAGCCCGAGGCCGACGCGGAGCCCGCCCGCCCGGAGGACCGCCGCAAGCACGAGCGGCGCCGCGTCCCGAGCTGGGACGAGATCATGTTCGGCGGCCGCGACGCCTGAGCGGGACCTTCCCGCCTGCCTGTGCCTGAGACCTCAGCTGACGCACCCGCTGTCGACGTGCGCTTCCGGTCGAGACGGTGGATTCCCCACTGAATGCACCCAGACCGAGGAGGAGCGGTGCATCTACCACGAAATAGCGCCCCATTCGGTGGTAGATCCACCGACAGTCCTGATCCGTCAGCCTTTCGGTGGTAGATCCACCGCCACAGCCGGGCGACTGCGGATGACCGAGCCGGCCGACCCGCTTCTGGTCCGTGCCGCTTGTCCGCAGACCAGGCCGCGGAACAGAAACCTGCCCTGCCCCCGGCCCTGACTCAGTCGAAGGGCAGCACGTCGGGCGACATCGCCGCCGCCTGCGCGACCGCGGCGGTCATGCGCCGACGGTGGTGCCGGCGGCACAACACCTCGTACCCGACCTGGGGTGCCGGACGGTCCGGGTCCTCGACATCGCCCACGACGATGACGTCGCCCTCGGTGACCATGATCCCGTTCTCGGTGCGCGCGTTGTGCGTCGCGCGGGAGCCGCACCAGCACAGGGTCTCGACCTGCAGCGTCATGACGCGGTCGGCGAGCTCCACGAGGCGAGCCGAGCCCTCGAACAGGCGCGTCCGGAAGTCCGTGAGGATGCCGAAGCAGAACACGTCGATGTCGAGCTCGTCGGCGATCCGGGCGAGCGTGTCGATCTGGTGGGTCGTGTAGAACTGCGCCTCGTCGGCCACGATGTAGTCGATCCGCTGCGCGTGCGTCAGCTCGTGCACGACGTAGCCCCAGAAGTCGAAGTCGGCGTCGACCTCGATGGCCGCGACCGAGAGCCCCAGGCGACTCGAGATGACCCCCGCACCCGCGCGGTCGCGGGAGGTGAAGACCCGCCCCTGCCGCGCACGAGCACGGTGGTTGTGATCGACCTGCAGCGCGAGCGTGCTCTTGCCGGAGTCCATCGTGCCGGAGTAGTACGTCAGGTCAGCCATGTCGCCCTCATCCGACCAGCAGGGGGATACGGGTCTCGGTCTCGCTCGTGGA
>JAHEXN010000124.1 GCA_023252095.1 Actinomycetes bacterium
GTGCTCGACGCGACGGGGTCGATCGCGGGGAACTGACGCTTCGACGCGGCGTCGCCGTCGAGACGGAGCTCCGTCGTGACGGTGCCCCTGACCTCGCCGAGGATGAGCTCGTCGACACGCGAACCGGTCTCGACCAGCGCGGTCGCGAGAATCGTGAGCGAGCCACCGTCCTCGAGGTTGCGCGCGGCGCCGAGCAGGCGCTTGGGCGCGAACAGCGCGGAGGCGTCGATGCCGTCGGCGAGCACGCGACCCTGACCCGCAGCAGCCTGGTTGTAGGCACGGCCCAGGCGCGTGATGCCGTCGACCAGCACCACGACGTCGTGGCCGAGCTCGACCAGGCGCTTGGCGCGCTCGATCGCGAGCTCGGCGACCGTCGTGTGGTCGCCCGCAGGGCGGTCGAACGTCGAGGAGATGACCTCGCCCTTGACCGACCGCTGGAACTCGGTGACCTCTTCAGGGCGCTCGTCGACGAGCACGATCATGAGGTGGCACTCGGGGTTGTTCGCCGTGACGGACGCGGCGAGCTGGCGCAGGACGCTGGTGTTGCCGGCCGCCGGCGGGGCGACGAGCAGGCCACGCTGGCCCTTGCCGATCGGCGCGAACAGGTCGACGACGCGACCCACGACGTTGTGCTGATCGGTCTCGAGGCGCAGGCGCTCCGTCGGGAAGACCGGCGTGAGGGCCTCGAACTCGGACCGCGCCTTGGCCTCCTCAAGGGTCATGCCGTTGACCGAGTCGACCCGGACCATCGGGTTGAACTTCTCCTTGCGCTCGCCCTCGCGGGGCTGGCGCACCTGGCCGACGACGGCGTCGCCACGACGAAGGCCCCACTTGCGGACCATCGAGAGGGAGACGTAGACGTCGTTCTCGCTGGGCAGGTAGCCCGTCGTGCGGACGAAGGCGTAGTTGTCGAGGATGTCGACGATGCCGGCCGCGGGGACCAGGACGTCGTCCTCGGCGACCTGGACGTCACCGTCGGCAGCGCGACCGCCGCGACCGCGGCCGCGACGGTTGCGACGACGTCCGCCGGCCTCGTCGTCGTCCTGCGGGCCCTGGTCGGAGGGCCGGTTCTGCTGGCCGCCCTGACCCTTCTGGTCACCCTGGTTCTGCTGGTCGCCCTGGTTCTTCTGCTGCTTGGACTGCCCGCCGTTGTTGCCGCCGTTGCCGTTGCCGTTCTGCTGGCCACGGCCCTGGCCGCGCTCGGGGCGGTCGGACTGGTCCTGGTTCTCGGTGCGGTCCTGCTTCGGGCCGCGGTCCTGCTTGGGGCCCCGGTCCTGCTTCGGCGCGCGGTCCTGCTGCTCGCCACCGTTCTTGTCGGCCTGCTCGGCGGCCGGCTGGGCCGCCTTGTCCTGCTTGGCCGGACGCTCGGCGGCGTCCTTCTTGGGTCCACGGCCAGAGCGGGCGGACTTGGGTGCCTCGTCGGCGGGCGCGGTGCGCTCGGGCGCGGATGCCGCGGCGGCCGGGGCAGCCTTCGGGGCGTCGCCTCGGGCGGCCTTGATCGCGTCGATCAGGGCCCCCTTGCGCAGCGTGTTGGCGCCCTCGATGCCGAGCTCGGCAGCGATCTCCTGCAGCTCGGCGATGACCTTGCCGCCCAGCGCTCCGCCGCTGCTGCGGCGGGCGGGACGGGTGGCAGGTGCGTCGTTGGTGGGCTCCTGGGGAGCCTGGGTCGTGTCAGTCACAGATGGGTTTCCCTCTAGACGATGGTCTTGCCACGTCCGCGCGACGGCGGTCAGAGATGAACGATTCTGAAGAAAGGTTCCCGTGGCATGCCGGGGAGTGTGTTCTCGACTCCGGCGTTGCCACCGTATCACCGGACGGTGGCGCCCCCGGCGTCGACATCCAGATGATGAAGGGCCCATCCGTCCGGCAGCGCGTCGTCGATGCCGCGCGCGAACGCCAGGACCGTGGGCCCGGCGCCGGAGATGACGGCTGGCACGCCCTCGACGCGCAAGGAACGGACGAGGCGGTACGACTCCGGCATCGCGGCGCTGCGGTACGTCTGGTGCAGGCGGTCCTCGGTGGCCGAGATGAGCCGGTGCGGCGCGTGCAGCAGGGCCGCGACCAGGAGCGCGGACCTCCCGGCGTTGAACACCGCGTCGGCGTGCGAGACGGACTCGGGCAGGAGCCCACGCGCCTCGGCGGTCGAGACCGCCGTGGGCGGCACGAACACCGTGACGGGGACCTGGCAGTCGAGCCGCTCGACCGCCGCGGCCGCGCCGTCGACCCACGAGATCGTCAGGCCGCCGAACAGGGCCGGGGCCACGTTGTCGGGATGGCCCTCGAGATCGGTCGCGAGCTGGAACAGGGTGGCGTCGTCGAGGCGGTCCTCGCCCTCGACGAGGGCGCGCGCGGCGACGAGGCCGCCCACGATGGCCGCGGCGCTGGAGCCGAGGCCGCGCCCGTGGGGCACGACGTTGCGGCACGTCAGGCGCAGGCCCGACGGCTTCTCCCCCAGCAGGTCGAACGCGGCCTGCATCGAGCGCACGACCAGGTGGGTCTCGTCGAGCGGCACCTCACCCTGACCGGCACCGGTGACGTCGATGTGCAGGCCGGAGTCCGTGGCCTCGACCGCGATCTCGTCGTACAGGTCGAGCGCGAGGCCGAGCGTGTCGAAGCCCGGGCCGAGGTTGGCGCTCGTGGCGGGCACCCGCACCGTGACGGGGCTCGTGCGCACGGTCACCGCAGTCCGGCGGTCTCGGCCGCCGCGTCGACGTCGACGTCGATCACGGCGTCGATCAGGTCGCCCCGGTGCGCCATCGCCGTGTCGATGTCCTTGAGACCGTGCCCGGTGACGGTGACCGTGATCGTGAGACCGGGCTCGACCTCCCCGGCGGCCGCGGCCGCGAGCAGACCCGCGACGCCCGTGGCCGAGGCCGGCTCGACGAAGATGCCCTCGCGGGCACCCAGCTCACGCTGGGCCGCGAGGATCTGCGCGTCGTCGACCATGTCGATGCGTCCGCGGGACTCGTCGCGGGCGTTCTCGGCGAGGGTCCAGGACGCGGGATTGCCGATGCGGATCGCGGTGGCCACGGTGTCGGGCTCGGGCACGACGCGACCCAGCACGATGGGCGCGGCGCCGGCAGCCTGGAAGCCCCAGATGCGGGGACGGCTCGCGGCGACACCGGCGGCCTCGTACTCGACGAAGCCCTTCCAGTAGGCCGTGATGTTGCCGGCGTTGCCGACCGGCAGCACGTGCAGGTCGGGAGCCTTGCCGAGCACGTCGACGATCTCGAACGATGCCGTCTTCTGACCCTCGATGCGGATCGGGTTGACCGAGTTCACGAGGGCGACCGGGTACTCCTTGGCAAGCCCGCGCGACAGGTCGAGGCAGTCGTCGAAGTTGCCGCGGACCTGGATGATGTCGGCGCCGTGCATGACCGCCTGCGCCATCTTGCCGGCCGCGATGCGCCCGTGCGGCACGAGCACGATCGGCACGAGTCCGGCCCGTGCGGCGTACGCCGTCATCGACGCGGACGTGTTGCCGGTCGAGGCGCACACGACGGCCTTCGCGCCCTGGGCGACCGCTGCAGAGATCGCGGTCGTCATGCCGCGGTCCTTGAACGAGCCCGTGGGGTTCTGTCCCTCGACCTTGACGAAGACGTCGCCCTGGACGACCTGCGACAGCCAGGCCGAGTGCACGAGCGGCGTGCCGCCCTCACCCAGCGTCTGGGCCACGACGTCGGCGTCGAAGGGCAGCCACTCGCGGTACTCCTCGATGACGCCCCGCCACGGCCGAGCCATCACTGACCTCCCTCGACGCGCATGACCGACGAGACGCCGCGCACGACGTCGAGGCCGCGCAGGCCTTCGACCGTCGCGGCGAGCGACTCGTCCTCGGCCTCGTGCGTCACGATGACGAGCTGGGCGTCGGAGTCGTGCCCCTCCTGGCGCAGCGTGCGGATCGAGACGCCGAACCGGGCGAACTCCTGCGCGATCGTGGCGAGCACGCCGGCACGGTCGTCGACGTCGACGACGAGGTGGTACTGCGTGCGGGCCCGGCCGATCGGGACCAGCTCGACGTCGGCGTGCGAGGTCTCCCCCGGTCCGAAGACGTCGCTGACGCGGTTGCGGGCGACCGAGACGACGTCGCCGAGCACCGCGCTGGCGGTGGGGGCGCCGCCCGCGCCCGGTCCGTAGAACATGAGCTGTCCGGCGGCCTCGGACTCGACGAACACGGCGTTGAAGGCGCCGCGGACGCTGGCCAGCGGGTGCGACAGGGGCACCATCGCCGGGTGGACCCGGGCGCTCACGGCCGGACCGTCAGGGGTGTCGATCTGCTCGCAGATCGCGAGCAGCTTGACGACCGAACCCATCTCGGCGGCGGAGCGCACGGCCTCGGCCGTGACCGACCGGATGCCCTCGCAGTGCACGTCGTCGAGGGTCAGGTTGGTGTGGAACGCCAGACCCGCGAGCAGCGCTGCCTTCGCCGCGGCGTCGTGGCCGTCGACGTCGGCGGTCGGGTCGGCCTCGGCGTACCCGAGCCGCTGCGCCTCGGCGAGCGCCTCGTCGAAGCTCTGGCCCAGGGTCGACATCTGGTCGAGGATGTAGTTGGTGGTGCCGTTGACGATGCCCAGGACCCGGCTCACACGGTCGCCCGCGAGCGACTCACGCAGGGGACGCACGATCGGGATGGCCCCGGCGATGGCAGCCTCGAAGGAGAGGTCACGCTCGGCCTTCTCGGCGACCGCGAAGAGGTCGGCTCCCTGGTCGGCCAGCAGCGCCTTGTTGGCCGTGACGACCGACGCCCCGTGGTCGAGCGCGGCGCGGATCAGGTCGCCGGCGGGCTCGATGCCGCCGAGGACCTCGATCACGATGTCGAGGTCGCCCGAGCGCACCAGGGCCTCGGCGTCGTCGGTGAACAGGTCGGCCGGGACGTCGAGGTCGCGCTTCGTCGCGAGGTTGCGCACCGCGATCGCGACGAGCTCGAGCGGCACGCCGACACGACGCGCCAGCTCGTCGGCGTCACGCGTCAGGCGACGCGCCACCTCCGTGCCGACGACACCGCAACCGAGCAGTGCGACACGCAACGGACGGTCTCGAGGGGGACGATCGACGGAGTTCACGGGGGCCAGCCTATCGGCGGTCGACTGCACCCTGTGCGCCGCGCTCCGTACCCATCCGGGCCACGACTCGTTGTAGCATCGGCCGTCGCACTGGGCATTCACGCGGGGCCATCGCACCGGGCCGTCACAGGGCGGCCACGAGAGGAGCACGCATGGCAGCCGACAGGTGGCGCAAGGTCCGCAGGTGGGCCCGGCGTCGGCGCAAGGCGCTCCTGATCGGCGGCGTCGCGCTCGTCCTGGTCGCGATCGCGGCCTACCTGATCTACGACGCGGCGACCGAGCCGGTCGTGGGCGACGCCGACGGCTCCGCCTCCGACCCCTTCGCGGCACCCTCGGGCACCCCGAGCCTCCCGCCGCCCGGCACCACCGACCCCGGCGCCCTCGATCCTGACGCGTTCGGTCTGCCGACCGGCGGGCTGTCGGTCGGCTGCGACAACACCGAGTTCACGATGTCGTTCACGTCCGATGCGCCGATCGCGATCGCGGGCTACCTGACCTCGGCCGGCGAGACCGACTACTTCCCGGTCGCCTCCACCGGATCGGTCTCGGTCCAGCAGTGCCCCACCGATCCGTCGGTCCTGATCCTGGCCCAGGCCGGGCCGACGGCGACGACACTCACGTGCACCACGACCAAGACCGGCAGGGTCGCCGAGACGCAGACCGCCAAGGGGCCGTACGGCGTCGTGGCCTGCTACGGCTGAGTCGTCACACGACGTCGAGCGCCAGCAGGTCGTCCTCGGTCTCGCGCCGGACGATGACGCGGGCCTCTCCCTCGCGGACGGCCACCACCGCGGGTCGTGGCACGTGGTTGTAGTTGCTCGCGAGCGAGCGGCAGTACGCGCCCGTGCCCGGGACCGCGAGCAGGTCGCCCGGCCCGAGGTCGGCCGGCAGGTACTCGTCCTTGACCACGACGTCGCCCGACTCGCAGTGCTTGCCCACGACCCGGCTGAGGACAGCTGGCGACTCCGAGAGGCGTGAGGCGAGCGTGGCGGAGTAGTCGGCGCTGTAGAGCGCGGCCCGGATGTTGTCGCTCATGCCGCCGTCGACCGCGACGTACCGGCGTGAGGCGCCGCCGTCGAGCGCGACCTCCTTGGTCGTGCCGACCGTGTAGAGCGTGAACGTCGACGGCCCGACGATGGCCCGCCCGGGCTCGATCGACAGCTTGGGGACGCCGATGTCGAGCGCGTGGCACTCGTCGTCGACGATCTTGGTGATCTCGCGGGCGAGGTCCTCGGGAGCGCGCGGGTCGTCCTGCGTCGTGTAGGCGATGCCGAAGCCACCACCGAGGTCGAGCTCGGGCAGCGTGACGCCGAGCTCGCGCTCGATCTCGGCCTGGAGCCGCAGGACCCGGCGGGCCGCGACCTCGAAACCGTCGGTCACGAAGATCTGCGAGCCGATGTGCGAGTGCAAGCCCAGCAGCTGCAGACCTGCGGCCGTCGTGATGCGACGCACCGCCTCCAGGGCCTGGCCGCCCGCGATCGAGAAGCCGAACTTCTGGTCCTCGTGCGAGGTCGAGATGTACTCGTGCGTGTGGGCCTCGACCCCCGCCGTGACGCGCACCATGACGCGGACCGTGGCCTGGAGCTCCTGGACCAGGCGCGCGAGGCGGTCGATCTCGTCGAACGAGTCGACGATGACCCGACCCACGCCGACCTCGATCGCCCGGCGCAGCTCGGCCTCGGACTTGTTGTTGCCGTGGAACGCGATCCGCGACGGCGGGAACTCGGCCCGGAGCGCGACGGCGAGCTCGCCTCCCGTGCAGACGTCGAGGTTGAGACCCTCCTCCGCGACCCAGCGCGCCGTCGCGACGCACAGGAACGACTTGCCCGCGTAGAACACGTCGGCGTCGGCGAAGGCGTCACGGAACGCGCGCGCCCGCTGCCGGAAGTCGTCCTCGTCGACGACGTACAGCGGTGTGCCGTGCTCGGCCGCGAGCTCGGTGGCCGACTCCCCCGCGACCGTCAGGACCCCGTCGGTCTTGGCCGCGTGGCGCGACCACAGGTGGGTGACGAGCTGGTTGACGTCGTCCGGGCGGTGCAGCCAGGCGGGACCGCGGTCGCCGGCCTGTCCGTGCAGGGCGCCGGCCTCATGGGAACGCATGGTCACATCCTGTCGCATCACATGCGGTCGGGAGCACCCACACCGAGCAGGCCGAGACCGTTGGCCAGGACCTGGCGCGTCGCGGCCACCAGCACGAGGCGCGAACGGTGCACGTCGGCGACCTCCTCGTCGCCCATCGGCAGCACGCGGCACACGTCGTAGAACTTGTGGAACTTCGACGCGGTGTCCTCGAGGTAGCGGGCGACGCGGTGCGGCTCGCGCAGCTCGGCGGCCCGCGTGACGAGCCGCGGGTACTCGGCGAGGGCCCGCAGCAGGTCGCCCTCCTGCGGGGTGTCGAGCAGCTCCGGGACCAGCACGTCGACGTCCGGCGTGATGCCGAGGTCGCCGGCGTTGCGCACGATCGACGAGAGCCGGGCGTGGGCGTACTGCACGTAGTAGACCGGGTTGTCGCTGCTGCTGCTGGCCCAGAGATCGAGGTCGAGGTCGATCTGCGAGTCCGTCGAGTAGCGCGCCAGGGCGTACCTCGCGGCGTCGACGCCGATGGCGCCGACGAGGTCCTCGAGCGTGATGACCGTGCCGGCGCGCTTGCTCATGCGCAGCGGCTCACCGTCCTTCAGCAGGTTGACCATCTGGCCGATCAGGATCTCGAGGTTGACGCCCGGCTCGTCGCCGAACGCGGCGCACATCGCCATCATGCGCGAGACGTAGCCGTGGTGGTCGGCGCCGAGCATGATGATCGCCCGGTCGAACCCGCGCTCGCGCTTGTCGAGGTAGTACGCCAGGTCACCGGAGATGTAGGCGGGCTCGCCGTCGGACTTGATGACGACGCGGTCCTTGTCGTCGCCGTAGTCGGACGTGCGCAGCCAGCGCGCGCCGTCGCGCTCGTACATCTTGCCGAGCTCCTCGAGCCGGCCGATGGCCCGGTCGACGGCACCGGAGTCGTGCAGGTCGTTCTCGTGGAAGTAGACGTCGAAGTCGACCCCGAAGTCGTGGAGGCTCTGCTTGATCTCGCCGAACATCCGCTCGACACCCTCGGCCCGGAACGTCTCGGTGGCCTCCGCGTCCGGCAGCTCGGCAGCGCCGGGGTGGGCGGCGAGCACCGCGTCGGCGATGTCGTGGATGTACTGGCCGCCGTAGCCGTCCTCGGGCGCAGCCTCGCCCCGGGCCGCGGCGAGCAGCGACCGGGCGAAGCGGTCGATCTGCATGCCGTGGTCGTTGAAGTAGTACTCGCGCGTGACCTCGGCCCCGATGTTCTCCAGGAGACGGCCCAGCGAGTCGCCGACAGCGGCCCAGCGGACGCCGCCGATGTGGATCGGGCCCGTCGGGTTGGCGCTGACGAACTCGAGGTTGACCTTCTGGCCCGCGTAGGCGTCGCTGCGGCCGTACGCCGCGCCGGCAGCCAGCACCTGGGCGGCCACGACGCCCTGCGCACCTGCCGCGACACGCACGTTGAGAAAGCCCGGACCCGCGACCTCGACCGCCGCGATGCCGTCGTTCTCGGCGAGCACGTCGGCGAGGTCCTGCGCGAGCTCGCGCGGCGGACGACCGGCCTTCTTGGCGAGCTTCAGCGCGATGTTGGTGGCGTAGTCGCCGTGCTCCTTGACCTTGGGACGCTCGACGAGCACCTCGGTCGGCAGCGGTTCGGGCGAGACCAGGCGCCCGTCGTCGGCCAGTCGGCCGAGGGCGGACACGATCACGTCACTGAGCTGCTCGGGAGTCACCCGCGGAGTCTATCGACGCCCGTCCCGGATCATCTTCGCCACGGTGGCCACGAGGTGGTCAGGATCGAAGGGCTTCACGACGTACTCGTCGACGCCGGCGTCCCAGCCGCGCTGGACCGAGGCGGGGTGGCCCTGCGTCGTCACCATGATCACGAGCAGGTCGCGCAGGTCGGGATCGGCGCGGATCGCCTGC
>JAHEXN010000125.1:0-6977 GCA_023252095.1 Actinomycetes bacterium
TCAAACGTCAGAGAGGCCCATCGCGAAAAATGTTCCCGCTCCTGGGCACCCATCTTGGTGCATCCCGCACCTATCCCGCGGGCCGTGTGCGTCACGTCCCGTCGCGTGCGGGTGCCGCGGGTTGTGGTGGAGTGGGGTCATGCGTGGACTCGGGGTGGCGTCGACCGTGCTGATCCTCCTGGTGGGGGTCTCGGGATGCGGGGGGAGCGACGACGGTCCGGATCCGCGGCCGACGGCGAGCGAGACACCGCCCGCGGGCACCGTGATCGACCGCTCGACCGACCTCGCGGCGCTCGAGCAGACCCACGACGTGCGCCTCGGCGTCTACGCGCTCGACACCGGATCGGGCGACACGGTCGAGCACCGGGCCGACGAGCGGTTCGCCTTCGCCTCCACCTTCAAGGCGCTCCTCGTGGGGGCGCTGCTCGAGCAGGAGTCGACGACGGTGCTGGAGCAGGAGCTGCCGATCTCGGCCGACGACCTCGTGGCGTACGCGCCGGCCGTCGAGGAGGCGTTGGCCCAGGGGCGCACCGCCATGACGGTTGCCGAGCTCGCCGACGGGGCGGTGCGGTTCAGCGACAACGCTGCCGCGAATCTCCTCCTGGGCCTGGTCGGCGGTCCGCCCGGCCTGCAGGAGGCCCTGCGCGCCACGGGCGACGACGTCACCAACGCGACCCGCGAGGAGCCCGAGCTCAACGAGGCGGTGCCCGGCGACGAGCGCGACACGACCACGCCGCGGGCCATGGCCACCACGCTGCAGCACTACACGCTCGGCGACGCCGACTCGGACGCGCGCGACGTCCTGGTCGACCTGATGCGACGCAACACGACCGGCGACGCCCTGATCCGTGCCGGAGTGCCTGCGGGCTGGGAGGTCGCCGACAAGACGGGCTCGGCCTCCTACGGCACGCGCAACGACATCGCGATCGTCTGGCCGCCGAACGGAGCGCCGATCGTGGTCGCGATCATGACGTCCCGCGACGCGCAGGACGCTGACACCGTCGACGCGGCGATCGCCGAGGCGATGGCGATCGTGGCCGAGGCCCTGTCCTGACCCAAGGGTCTAGGGTGCGGACATGGCCGAATCAGCGCAGAACGATCCCAAGTCCGACATGAAGGCCAAGTTCCGCGAAGCCCTGGAGAAGAAGAAGGGCAAGCACCACGCGACGGCCGAGGGTGCCGAGCGCGACGGCAGCGAGAAGTCGCACGGCGCGAACGGTCCCACGCAGTCGCCGGAGTTCCGCCGCAAGAGCATCTGACCCCACGCGGTAGCCTCGACGCGTGGCTGCCGTTGATTTCTCCGAGCTCATCAAGGAACTCGATCAGACGCTGACGTCGATCGAGAAGGTCCTCGACCTGCCCAAGCTCCAGGGGGAGATCGACGAGCTCCAGGAGCAGGTCGGCGCCCCGGACCTCTGGGACGACCAGGCCAACGCCCAGCGCGTGACCGGCCGGCTGTCGGCGCTCCAGGCCGAGGTCGAGCGCGTCGAGGGCCTGCGTGCGCGGCTCGACGACGTCGAGGTCCTGGTCGAGCTCTCGCAGGAGGAGGGCGACGCCGACTCCCTCGCGGAGGCGCACGCGGAGATCACGCGGCTCGGCAAGGCCGTCGAGAGCCTCGAGGTCCGCACGTTGCTGTCGGGCGAGTACGACGAGCGCGAGGCGATCGTCACGATCCGCTCCGGTGCCGGGGGCGACGACGCCACCGACTTCACCGAGATGCTGATGCGCATGTACACGCGCTGGGCCGAGCGCCACAAGTACCCCGTCGAGCTCTACGACACGTCGTGGGCCGAGGGTGCCGGCATCAAGTCGGCCACGTTCGCCGTCAAGAGCCCGTACGCCTACGGCACGCTCTCGGTCGAGTCGGGCACCCACCGCCTCGTGCGCATCTCGCCGTTCGACAACCAGGGCCGCCGGCAGACGTCGTTCGCCGCGGTCGAGGTCGTGCCGGTGCTGGAGCAGACCGACGAGATCGACATCCCCGAGGAGGAGATCCGTATCGACGTGTACCGCTCGAGCGGTCCCGGCGGCCAGAGCGTCAACACGACCGACTCGGCCGTGCGCCTGACCCACCTGCCCACCGGCACCGTCGTGAGCTGCCAGAACGAGAAGAGCCAGCTGCAGAACAAGGCCAGCGCGATGGTCATCCTCAAGGCCAAGCTGCTCGCCCTGAAGAAGGCCGAGGAGCGCGCCCACCTCGACGAGCTGCGCGGTGACGCCAACGCCTCGTGGGGCGACCAGATGCGCAACTACGTGCTCAACCCGTACCAGCTCGTCAAGGACCTGCGCACCGAGCACGAGAGCGGCAACACGCAGGCCGTGCTCGACGGCGAGATCGACGACTTCATCGAGGCCGGCATCCGCTGGCGTCGCAGCGGCCAGACCGACTGACCCCCATGAGCAATCGAGCACCCGCGCCTCAGCGTTCCCGGGGCAACCCGTCGATGGGCGACGTCGTCCGCAGCGTCGTGGTGCTGTCGTTGATCGTGCTCGGTATCTGGGTGTTCGGCCTGCTGCAGACCGAGACGCCCGAGGACCCCATCGGCGAGAGCGTGCCGTACGCCGACACCGCGGCCAGCGCCCGCGACGTCGCGACCTACCCCGTGCTCGCCCCTGCCAACCTGCCGACCGACTGGCGGGTCAACGGCGTGCGGTTCACGCCGAGCGGCACGCAGGCGTGGCACCTCGGCGTGCTGACCGACGAGAACCGTTACATCGGGCTCGAGCAGGAGAAGGTCTCGGTCGACGACCTCCTCGAGACCTACGCCGAGGGGGCCCAGGAGGCCGGTACGCTCGACGTCGACGGTGTCGTGTGGCAGCGCTTCGACGGCCCGGGCAAGTCCGTGACCCTCGTGCAGGAGACGCCCGAGGTGACCACGCTGGTGACCACGAGCACGGCTCCGCTCGCGGACGTCGAGACCTTCGTGCGCCGGCTGACCACGAGCTGACTCAGTCGGTCCTCCGTGGGTTGCGGTACCCCTTTCGAGGCTCCTCGTTCCTCGTCGCAACTCAAGGGGCGGGGCGTCGCCTGCACTGCCGGTGGTTGAGGTGTGAGTGCGCTCTGGCGCGCGAGCCTCGAAACCTCGGTCAGTTCCGGGGTTGCGGTACCCCTCTCGAGGCTCACCCGCACCTCAAGGGGCGGGGCTGACTCAGTCGGTCTCGGCGTCGCCCGCGCCACCGGTGGCCCTGGCGAGCCGTTCGCGCGCGCCGTCGAGCCAGGTCTGGCAGATGCGGGCCAGCTCCTCGCCGCGCTCCCACAGGGCGAGCGACTCCTCGAGCGTGGTGCCGCCGGTCTCGAGCCGCTGCACCGTGGCGATGAGCTCGTCGCGGGCCTGCTCGTAGCTGATCTCGGGCTGCTCACTCATCGGCGTTCTCCTGCGGATCGGGGTGGATGGCGGTGCGCACGACCGAGACGTGTCCGTCGGCGAGGCGCACGTGGAGCCGCTCGGGCACGTCGTGCACGGACGTGACGACGTGACCCTCGGTGGTCTGCGCGACGGCATAGCCGCGCTGCAGCGTCGCCAGCGGTGAGAGTCCGCGCACGCGGGCGAGGTGGTGACCGACCTCGTCGCGGGCCCGGTCGAGCCGCTGCTCAAGGGCGCGGCGGGACCGGTCGCGCGCGGTGAGCACGAGCTCGGCCTGCGCGTCGACGAGCGTGGTCGGTCGTGCGAGCGCGGGACGGCTGCGGATGGCGGCCAGGCCGTGCAGCTCGCGCTCGAGCATCTGGCGCACGGCGTGGTGGCTGCGCTGCAGCACCGACGCGATGGCCTCGCGCTCGACCCGGGCGTCGGGGACGATGCGCTTGGCGGCGTCGGTGGGCGTGGAGGCTCGCAGGTCGGAGACGAGGTCGAGCAGCGGGGTGTCGGGCTCGTGGCCGATGGCCGACACGACCGGCGTGGTGCAGGCGAACACGGCCCGCACGAGCGCCTCGTCGCTGAAGGGAAGGAGGTCCTCGACCGAACCACCACCACGCGCCACGACGATGACGTCGATCGTGGGGTCGGAGTCGAGCTCGGCCACGGCAGCGATGACGGCACGGGCGCTGTCGGCGCCCTGCATCAGCGCGTGGATGACGCGGACCGGTGCCGCTTCCCAGCGGAGCCGGACGTTCTCGAGGACGTCGCGCTCAGCCGCCGAGGCTCGCCCCGTGACCAGACCGATGCCGCCGGGGAGCACGGGGAGCTTCTTCTTCCAGCGGGGCTCGAACAGGCCCTCGGCCGCGAGCAGCTGCTTGCGGCGCTCGAGCTGGGCGAGCAGCTCGCCCTCACCGGCGGGCCGGATCTCGCGGACGTCGAGCGAGAGGCTGCCGTTGGGGCCGTAGAACGTGGGCTTGGCGTGCACGATGACGCGAGCGCCGGCGGTGACGGGCGCTGCGCACGCGTCGAGCACGCTGACGTGGCACTTGGCCCCCATCGACACCTTCGCCTCGAGGTCGCGCAGCGTGAGGAAGCACATGCCGGGGCGGCGGTTCATCTGCGCGACCTCGGCCTCGATCCACACCGCGCCCAGCCGGCCGATGTACTCGCCGACGGCCTGCGAGATCGTGCGCAGCGGGGCGGGGGAGTCCGCGCTGGTGTCGAGGGCCATGGCGGCCACCCTAGAGGGAGCCTCCGACCGTGAGCGCTGGCCTGTGGATCAGCCTCGTCCTACCGTGGGGCGATGGATGTCGTGGTTCTCCCGGGACGCAACTTCGGCCCGAACGCGCCCGTGACGTGGTTCCCGACCGCGGTCGCGGAGCGTCGCGGGGCGAGGATCCATCGGGTCGAGTGGCCAACCGGCCCTCCGGCGCCCACCGACGACGGTGCTGTGGGCTGGATCGCCGACGTCGTCGAGTCGGTGCTCGCAGACCTGCCGGAGCCCGCGCTCCTGATCGGCAAGTCGCTCGGCACCCTGGCCGCCGGCGTGGCTGCCGACCGAGGCCTCCCGGCGGTGTGGCTCACGCCGCTGCTCCACCTGTCCGAGCCCGCGGCGTCGATCGCCCGCGCGACACGTCCCGCACTGCTGGTCGGCGGGACCGCGGACCCGTCGTGGGACGGGCAGCTCGCGCGCGAGCTGAGCGAGGACGTCCTGGAGGTGCCGGACGCCGATCACCTGCTCGTGCCGCCGGGCACGGTGCGGGATGCGGCCGCTGTCCACCTCGGCGTCGTCGAGGCGGTTGAGGCGTTCCTCGACCGGCTGGGGTGGCCCTCGCCCGTCCCGTAGACTCGTGCCATGTCTTCCTCGGTCTCGCTCGGCATGCCTCCCGTCGGCGGCCAGGTGCTCCTCGCGGATCCGCGGGGCTACTGTGCCGGCGTCGACCGTGCGGTCATCACCGTCGAGAAGGCGCTCGACCTCTACGGCGCACCGGTCTACGTGCGCAAGCAGATCGTGCACAACAAGCACGTCGTCAACAACCTCGCTGATCGCGGCGCGATCTTCGTCGAGGAGCTCGACGAGGTGCCCGAGGGCGCCACGGTCGTCTTCTCGGCCCACGGCGTCTCGCCGATGGTGCACGCCGAGGCCGCCGACCGCAGCCTCAAGACGATCGACGCCACCTGCCCGCTCGTCACGAAGGTCCACCACGAGGCCCGGCGCTTCGCCCAAGAGGGCAAGCAGATTCTGCTGATCGGGCACGAGGGTCACGAAGAGGTCGAGGGCACGGCCGGTGAGGCGCCCGACCACATCACGCTCGTCGAGCACCCCGACGACGTCGACAGCCTGGAGTTCCCCGAGGGCACGGCTCTGTCGTGGCTCTCGCAGACCACGCTCAGCGTCGACGAGACGATGGAGACGGTCCGCCGTCTGCGTGAGAAGTTCCCGCAGCTGGAGGACCCGCCGTCCGACGACATCTGTTACGCCACGCAGAACCGTCAGGTCGCGGTCAAGGAGATCGCCAAGGACGCCGACCTCGTGATCGTCGTGGGTTCGGCCAACAGCTCCAACTCGGTGCGCCTCGTCGAGGTCGCGCTCGAGGCCGGAGCCGCCGCGTCGTACCGCATCGACGACATCTCCGAGATCGACGACGCCTGGCTCGAGGGTGTCTCGACCGTCGGAGTCACCTCGGGTGCATCGGTCCCGGACGATCTCGTGCAGGACGTGCTCGCCTACCTCGCGGAGCGGGGCATCGGCGACGCCCGCGCCATCCGCACGGCCGACGAGAGCCTGATCTTCGCGCTGCCGCCGGAGCTGCGCCGCGACATGAAGTCGGCCGGCGTCTCCACCAAGGCCTGAGTGTCTTCGTCCGTGGGGGCCACGGCGCTCGATGAGCTGACGGCGGCGCTGCGCGCCTCGTGGGGTCTGGACACGTGCGCCCCTGAGGACCAGCCGGACTGGTCGACCGACAACCCCGCCCGCGGGCAGTGCATCACGACGGCGCTCGTGGTCCATGACGCCTTCGGCGGTGAGCTGGTGCGGGGCGAGGTCCACGTCAACGGCTCGCAGGTCGACTTCCACTGGTGGAACCTGCTGCCCGACGGCACCGAGATCGACCTGACGCGCGAGCAGTTCTACGCCCACGAGTCCATCGTGGAACGCGTGCTCGTCGAGCGCCCGTGGGGGCCGAGCCGCATCGACGAGGAGTACGCGCGGCTCAGCGCCCGCGTCCGTCAGGCGTCGGAACCGCCCGCGACCTCGTAGCTCCAGACCTCGCTGTGCGTCGAGACGGGCTTCGGGGCCTCCCCGCCGCTGCGCTCGGCGGCCGAGCGGTGCCCGTGCGCGAACGCGGGGGAGGCGACCCACGCCTGGAAGCTCTCCTCGTCGCGCCAGCGGCTGAGCACGAGCCACTGGTCGCGCTCGTCGGTGGGCTTGAGCAGCTCGAAGCCCTCGAACCCTTCCGCGCCGTCGACGGCCCCCGCGCGGGCGGCGAAGCGGTGGGCGAGCTCGTCGCCGGAGTCCTTCGGGACGGTGATGGCGTTGATCTTGATGACGGTCATGCGAACGATCCTGTCAGGCCGGTGGGTGGTGAGTCAGTGACCTGTTGCTCCCGGCGGCGGTGGGCC
>JAHEXN010000125.1:7077-9036 GCA_023252095.1 Actinomycetes bacterium
CTCAGATCAGCCCGTCCCGCAGGCGTCGCGGCGGCTCGTTCCAGGGCCATTCCTCGAGGTTGCCGGCGTGCAACCGGCGAAGCACGGTGCGGGAGAGTGCCGTCGTGACCAGCTGAGCCGCGTAGGCCATGAAGTAGGGCAACGTCAGACGCATCGGGCGCCGCGTGGCAAGCCTGAAGAGTCCCAGCGGCGCGACCAGGACGGCCCACACCGGGATCGCGACGAGCGATGCGAGGTGCACGAGGGCCAGCCCGATGTACATGACGACCGTCAAAGCCAAGCCGTGCGCGAGGCGTGACAACTGGCTCACGACAGGTGACGCTCGAAGGAGCGGCGAAGGATCCACCTGGACGCCAGGAATCCCGCGACAGCTCCGACGAGCGAGCCGACGATCTCGGGCACACCGACCAGGAGCGCCCCGCCGCCGCCGAGTGTGGCACCGATCAGCAGTGCCAACAGAGGCACGAGACCGATCAGCGCGTTCCGCCGCGGGTACGGGTTTGCCATGCCTGCATCATCCCTGATCAGGACGGATTGGCGGTGAGTGAGTCGGCTCAAACCGGGCTCGATCGGCGACTGGCTCACCGCGCGGTCCCGGGATTGGCGAGTACCTCACCGCCCCGCCGCGGGGGCCCGCGGGAACGGGTGTAGGCCCGGATTCCCCTCTGACCTCCCACGCGTGAGGGGGTCGGTGTCACGATGTCCTTCGTGGACACCGCTCTGACCGTCGTCGTCGCCGTCAGCCTTGCCGTGGCGGTCTCGACCCTGGCGGGCCGACTGCCCGTCGCCGCGCCGCTCGTGCTGATCGTGTTCGGCATCGCCGGCTCGTACGTGCCGTTCATCCCCGACGTGAAGCTCACGGCGGAGATCGTGCTCGTGGGTCTGCTGCCGCCGCTGCTCTACGCCGCCGCGATCCGCACACCGCTCGTGGACTTCCGGGCGAACCGTCGGCCGATCGCACTCCTCAGCATCGCGCTCGTCATCGTGACGGCGGTCGTCGTCGGCTTCCTCGCGCAGGCCCTGCTCGACGTGCCGCTGGCCGTGGGTCTGGCGCTGGGTGCGGTCGTGGCCCCGCCGGACGCCGTGGCGGCCACCGCCGTCGCACGCCGCATCGGCCTGCCGCGCCGCGTCGTCACGATCCTCGAGGGCGAGAGCCTCGTCAACGACGCCACGGCCATCGTGCTGCTGCGCACGTCGATCGCCGCGATCGCCGGCTCGGTGAGCCTGTTCGAGATCGGCGTCGAGTTCCTCGTCTCGGCCCTGGGCGGCGTGCTGGTGGGTGCTGTCGTGGCCATCGTGGTCGTGCAGGTGCGCAAGCGGATCAGCGACGACCTCACGGACGTCTCGCTCTCGCTGCTGACCCCGTGGCTCGCGTACGTACCGGCCGAGGAGATCCACTGGGCGGGCACCGACGCCCACGCGTCCGGCGTGCTCGCCGTCGTCGTGGCGGGCCTGCTGCTGGGTCACAAGTCGCCCATCATCCAGTCGGCCACGTCGCGCCTGTTCGAGCGGATGAACTGGGCCACGATCTCGTTCGTCCTGGAGAACACGACGTTCCTGCTGATCGGTCTGCAGGTGCAGTCGATCGTGGCCGACGTGGGCGACAGCGAGCTCTCGGCCGGGCGGGTGGCCGCGGTGAGCCTGATCATCCTGGCCGCCGTGATCGGCACCCGGCTCGTGTGGATCTTCCCGGCGACCTACCTACCCCGCCTGATCCCTGCGGTGCAGCGCGCCGACCCGGCACCGCACTGGACCACGCCTCTGCTGATCGGCTGGGCGGGGATGCGCGGCGTGGTCACGCTGGCCGCCGTGTTCCTGTTGCCGGAGGACACCCCGCACCGCGAGGTGCTCGTGATGATCGCGTTCGTCGTGACGGTCGGCACCCTGATGCTGCAGGGCCTCACGCTGCCGTGGCTCGTGCGCGTCCTCGGCGTGCAGGGCCCGGACCGGCAGGAGGAC
>JAHEXN010000126.1 GCA_023252095.1 Actinomycetes bacterium
TTCGCGGTGAGCGGGCCGAACGCGCGTGGCTACCGCCATGTCGTGATCGCTGCCCCGGACCCGCACGTCGTGCGCACCGACCTCGGCATCGCGGCGGGTCCTGCGCGCGCTGCCGGCCGCGTGCACAAGGCCACGTTCGTGCAGCTCAGCGACGTGCACGTCGTCGATCATCAGTCGCCGGCACGCCTGGAGTGGTTCGACCGCTTCGACGACCCCGGGACCTCGGGAGCGCCGACGATCGGCCTGTTCAGCTCGGCCTACCGTCCGCAGGAGATCCTGTCGGCGCAGGTCGCCGAGGCGATGGTGCGGGCGATCAACGCGCTCGGCGCGGGACCCGTGCTCGGCAAGTCGCTGCAGTTCGCGATCCAGACCGGTGACAACTCCGACAACAGCCAGCTCAACGAGGTCCGGTGGAACATCGACGTCCTCGACGGTGGCCCGATCACCCCCGACAGCGGCGACCCGAGCCGGTACGAGGGCGTCGCCGACCAGGACGCGCTGACCTACGACACGCACTACTGGCACCCCGACGGCTCCCCGCCCGGCCGGGCCGACGACGACTACCGGGGTGACTTCGGCTACCCGACCGTTCCCGGTCTGCTCGACGCGGCGCGGGCCCCGTTCGAGGCCGAGGGACTCGGCGTCCCGTGGTACTCCGTGTACGGCAACCACGACGGCCTCGTCCAGGGACTCTTCCCGGCCGGCGCCGTGCCGTTCGGGCTGATCTCGACGGGCAACCTCAAGGTCGTCTCGCCGCCGCTCGGCGTCTCGCAGGCGAACCTGCTCGACGCCGTGACCCGGCTCGACCTCGGCATCCTCCTGCAGGGCATCACGCTGGGTCCCGGGGCGCGGCTCGTGACAGCCGACCAGAATCGCCGGCTCCTCGACCGCAAGCAGGTCGTGGCCGAGCACTTCACGACGACCGGCACACCCGTGGGCCACGGCTTCACGGCGCAGAACCGCACGGCAGGCACGGCCTACTACACGTTCGACAGCGGCGACGTCCGGATGGTCGTGCTCGACACGGTCAACCCCAACGGATACTCCGACGGGTCGCTCGACGACACCCAGTTCGCGTGGCTGAAGCAGGTCGTCGACGCCACGACCGACAAGGCCGTCGTGCTGTTCAGCCACCACACCTCCGACTCGATGGGCAACTCGCTCCAGGCCCTCGGGGGCGACGTGCGGACCCGGGTCCTCGGTCCGGCTGTCGTGAGCTACCTGCTCGGCAAGCCCCAGGTCATCGCGTGGGTCAACGGCCACACGCACAAGAACCGTGTCATCCAGCACCCCAGGGCCGACGGCTCGGGCGGCTTCTGGGAGATCAACACCGCCGCGCACATCGACTTCCCGCAGCAGGCGCGGGTCATCGAGATCGCCGACAACGGCGACGGCACGTGGTCGATCTTCGGCACCCTGCTCGACCACGCAGCGCCTGCCGCGTTCGACGGCGACCTCGACAACCCGGTGTCGCTCGCCGCGCTGTCGCGCGAGCTGTCCGCGAACGACCCCCAGGCCGACCTCGTGACGGCGCGGGGCGACGTCGCCTCGCGCAACGTCGAGCTCCTCGTGCAGCGCCCGCCGGGCGTCGGCGGCCCGGGCGCGACGGTGCCCGGAACGGTCACGACGCCCGCCCCGACCTCCCCGACAAGCCCCGTGCCGGCGCCCCTCTCCGGCCTGCAGGGCGTGCTGACGTCGCTCCTCAACACCCTGACGGGCGGGCTGTTCGGCCTGCGGCGGTAGGAACCTGGCCGTCGGCCCGATGGCTCGGCTCGGCGCACGTGCAGGACAAGCGGCCACGGACCAAGAGCGGGGCGGGCGGTGAGCAGGCAACCTTTCGGGGCGGTTGGCGGTGACCAGGCAACCTCATCGAAGACTCAGAAGGTTGCTGACTCACCGCCGCGCCGGTGAAAGGTTGCTGACTCACCGCCCCGCCCACCGCTTCTGGTCCGTGCCTCTTGTCGGCGGACCCAGAAGCAGTCGGGTGCGGGGATGGCCGGCGGAGCTAGCTCTCCTCCGTCAGCAAGGCGCCCCGCTCGGCCCGACGTCGACGCTGCTCGACGGGGTCGGGGACGGGCACGGCCGCGATGAGCCGGCGCGTGTAGTCCTGCGTGGGTGAGCCCAGCACGCTCTCACGAGGACCGACCTCGACGAGGCGGCCGTGCTGGAGCACGGCAACGCGGTTGGCGAGGGAGTCGACGACCGCGAGGTCGTGGCTGATGAACAGGCAGGCGAACTGCAGACGCTCCTGGAGCTCGCGGAACACCTCGAGCACCCGCGCCTGCACCGACACGTCGAGCGCGGACGTGGGCTCGTCGGCGATCAGCAGATCGGGATCGAGGGCCAGGGCGCGCGCCAGCGAGACGCGTTGACGCTGACCGCCCGACAGCTCGTGCGGGAACCGGCTCGCGTGCTCACCCGTCAGCTGCACGTCCTCGAGGAGTCGACGGACCCGCGCCTGGACCTCGGCTGACGCGAGGTCCGTCTGGGTTCGCAGAGGCTCGGCGACGCAGTCGCCGACCGACAGCCGCGGGTTGAGCGACGCGGCGGGGTCCTGGAAGACGAACCCGAAGCGCCGCCGCAGCGGCCGCAGCCGGGCATCGCTGATGCCGGAGACCTGGTGCCCCGCGACCGTGATGCTGCCGCTCGTGGGCTGCTGCAGGCCCACGGCGGCACGGCCGATCGTGGACTTGCCGGAGCCGGACTCACCCACGAGTGCGAGCACCTCGCCCTTGCGGACCTGCAGGGAGACGTCGTCGACCGCACGGAAGGTCGGACGACCGAAGCCCCCCGCGAAGTCGACCACGAGACGGTCGACGTCCAGCACGACCTCGCTGGGCGGCGCGTCGCCAGGGCCGGTCTCGCGTCCGAGGTGCGGCACCGCGTCGAGCAGCGCCTGCGTGTACGGGTGGGCCGGTGCCGCGAAGAGCTGGTCGACCGGGGCCTGCTCGACGATCGAGCCGCGGTACATCACGACGACCCGGTCGGCGACGTCGGCGACGACGCCCATGTTGTGCGTGATGAGCACGATCGCCGTGCCGAGCCGGTCGCGCAGCGAGAGCAGCAGCTCGAGGATCGCGGCCTGCACCGTGACGTCCAGCGCCGTCGTGGGCTCGTCGGCGATGATGACGTCGGGCTCACAGGCGATCGCCATCGCGATGACGACTCGCTGCTTCTGGCCTCCGGAGAGCTGGTGCGGGTAGTGGCCGACACGCTCGGCTGGGTCGGGAAGCCCGACCAGCTCGAGCAGTTCGACGGCGCGCTCCTTCGCCTCGGCGACCGAGACGTCGCGGTGGGCGCGGAGGCACTCCACGAGCTGCCAGCCGATCGTGCGCACCGGCGTGAGCGCGGTCGACGGCTCCTGGAAGACCATCGAGACCTCGTCGCCGCGGATCGACCGCATCGCGTCGGAGCGGCGGCCGATCAGCTCGCGGGGCTCGTCGCCGGGCGTGCGCAGCACGGCGGAGCCGTCGACCGTGGCGGTGTCGGGCAGGAGGCCGAGGATGGCCCGGGAGCTCACGGACTTTCCCGACCCGGACTCGCCCACGACCGCGACGACCTCACCCGGCTGGACGTCGAAGCCGATGCCCCGGACGGCGTTGACGGGTGCACCGTCGGTGCGGAACGAGACCGAGAGGTCGCGCAGCGACAGCACGGCGAGCCGTTCGCCCGAGGGCTCGGTCGCAGCAGGCGCGGTGGCCTCGACGGGGGCAACCTCAGTGGGATCGACGGCCACGAGATCGGCGACCTCCTCGGCATCGTGCCCGTCGGTGCCGCCGCGGGTGCGCAGCAGTGGGTTCCAGATGTCGTTGAGGCTCTCGCCCACGAGGGTCACGCCGAGCACGATCAGCACGATCGCGATGCCGGGGAACGTGCCGGTCCACCAGATGCCGGACGCGGCGTCGGGCAGTGCCTTGTTGAGGTCGTAGCCCCACTCGGCGGCGGCTGACGGCTCGATGCCGAACCCCAGAAAGCCCAGCCCCGCCAGGGTCAAGATGGCCTCGGACGCGTTGAGCGTGGCGATGACGGGCAGCGACTGCGACACGTTCGAGAACACGTGCCGCCGCAGGATCCGAGGGGTGCGCACGCCCACGACCCGCGCGGCGTCGAGGTAGGGCTCGGACTTCACGGCCAGCGTCGCGTTGCGCACGACGCGGAAGTACTGCGGCACGAACACGACCGTGATCGACACGGCCGCCGCGAAGATGCCGCCGAACGCGCTGCTCTGCCCGCCGGTCAGCACGATCGAGACGACGATGGCCAGGAGGAGCGACGGGAACGAGTAGAGCGCGTCCATCACGAGCACCAGGACTCGGTCGAGCCAACCACCGAGATAGCCCGACACGAGTCCGAGGGGCACACCGACGAGGCTCGATAGGACGACCGCGAGCACGATGACCTCGACCGCGGTGCGGGCGCCGAACACGACGCGGGAGAGGACGTCCTGCCCACCGACCGTGGTGCCGAGCCAGTGCGCCGCGGACGGTGCCTGCTGTGTGCCGAACTTGACGCCGTCGGAGTCGCGCACGGCGTCGAAATCGTAGGGCGCGATCCACGGTGCGAGCACCGCGACCACGAGGAACACCGCCATGAGGCCGAAGCCGAGCAGCAGCATGAACCGTTGGAGGCCGTGCGACTGGCGCACGACGGCGGGGACCGGGAGGCCGGGGAGGCGCGCCATCAGAACCTCACTCGCGGGTCGACGATCGCGACGACGACGTCGATCAGGAAGCTCGTGATGCCGACGATCAGCGCGATCAGTGTCACGATGCCCTGGACGGCCAGGAAGTCACGGGCGATCAGGTACTCGGAGAGCTCGTAGCCGATGCCCTTCCACTCGAAGGTCGTCTCGGTGAGGATCGCGCCGGCCAGCAGCATCGCGATCTGCATGCCCATGACGGTCACGACCGGGACCAGGGCCGTGCGGAAGGCGTGCTTGCGGACGACCCTCCGCTCCGAGACGCCTCGGGCCCGTGCCGCCGTGACGAAGTCCGCGCGGAGCGTCTGCAGGAGGTTGACCCGCACGAGCCGCAGGAACACGCCACCGGTCAGGAGCCCGAGCGCGACGGCCGGCAGCACCGCGTGCTGCAGCACGTCGAGCACCATGTCCGGACTGCCCCACAGGATCGCGTCGAGCAGCATGATGTGGGTCTCGTGGTCGCCGCGCGAGAGGGCGAGCTCGGTCGAGGTGTCGGCGCGACCGGACGACGGCCAGCCGAACGGCGTGAAGGCGAGCTTGAGCAGCAGGCCGACGAAGAACACGGGTGCGGCGTAGACCAGGATCGCGCCGAGTCGCAGCACGACGTCGGGGAAGCGATCACGGTGCCGCGCCGCCAGCCGGCCGAGGGGCACACCGACCGCGAAGGCGACGATCAGCGCGTAGACGGAGAGCTCGAGCGTCGCGGCCCCGTTCTGGACGAGGATGTCGGAGACCTCGCGGTTGTCGGTCAGTGTCGTGCCGAAGTCACCGCGCAGGATGCCGCCGAGGTACTCGAGGTACTGCGTGAGCAGGGGGCGGTCGAGGCCGGCCTCGGCCTTGCGCTCGGCGATCTGCGCCGGGCTCAGCCGGCCGCCCTGGGCCGCCTGGATCGGGTCGCCGATGACGCGCATCAGCACGAACACCAGCGTGACGAGGAACCACATCATCGGCACGATCAGGGCGAGGCGCACGAGCAGGTACCGCGCCAGCGGGTTCATGCGGCCGCGGCGTGGGGCCTCAGCAGTGGGTGGACCGGACGACGGCAGGTCGGCGGAGCCGAGGACTTCGGCGGAGGACATGGGCAGGCGCCCCTTCGGACTGGTGTCGGCGCTACACGCCGAACCCTGAGGTGCGAGCTTGCGAGCCTCGAAGGGTCCACCGGAGTGGATGACCCTTCGAGGCTCGGCCGCAGGCGGCCTCGCACCTCAGGGGGCGGGTAGTGGGGTTACTGGGACAGCGTCGCGAACCGGAACTTGAAGGACGGGTCGAGCGTCTCCTCGACCCCCTTCACGTCGTCGACCGCGATCGCGACCGAGGTGCCCGTGAGCAGTGGCAGGAACGGCACCTGCTCGGCGAGCCTCGTCTGGATCTGGGCCAGCGTCGCGGCCCGGGTCGTGGGATCACCGTCGGTGCGCTCGGACTCGAGCAGCGCCGTCATCTCCGGGTCGGAGTGCGGCGTGCCGTCCTCGTTGTAGTGCGAGTTGGTGAAGTTGCCCGCCTTGTCCGCCGAGTACGGTGCGAGGAACGGCGACAGGTAGTTGTCGGCGTCCGGGAAGTCGGGGAACCAGCCGAGCTGGAACACCGGGTAGCCGTCGGCGGGGTACTCCTCCGAGTACGTGGTCCACTCTGTCGACTGCAGGTTGACCGTGAACAGTCCGGTGTCCTCCAGCTGACGCTTGATCGCGTTGTACTCCTGGTCGGAGCTCGAGCCGTAGTGGTCGGGGTTGTACTGCAGCTGCACCTCGACCGGGGTCGTGACGCCCGCGTCGGACAGGTACTTGGTCGCAGCGTCCAGGTTCGGCTCGGCGCCGTACAGCTCCTTGAACGCCTCGGTCGCGCCAGTCTGGCCCTCGGGCACCATCGACCACGCGGGCGTGTAGGTGTCCTGGTAGACGTCGGTCGACAGCTCGGCGCGGTCGACCGACGACGCGACGGCCTGGCGCACCGCGAGCTTCTGCGCCGGCGAGCCGCCGGGCATCGTGTCGAGGTTGAACACGACGTAGCGGAGCTCGCCGCCGGCGCCCTGGTGGACCGTGATGCCGTCCTCCTTCTCGAGGTCGGCGATGTCGGTCGGCGTGAGCGACCGGTAGGCCACGTCGATCGCCTTGTTCTGGATGTCGAGCTTGAGGTTCTCGGACTTCGCGTAGTACTTGAGCGTCACGACGTCCTCGGCCGGCGTGCCGTACGTGCCGTCGTAGTCGGGGTTGGCCGTGAACTCGGCGAGCTCGTTCTTGTCGTACGACGAGATCGTGTACGGACCGGAGAAGCCGTTCGCCTCGACCGCCTCGTCGTCGGGGAGCACCTTGTCGGCGGGGTAGGTGTCCTCGTCGACGATGGGGCCAGCCGAGGTCACGAGGATCTGCGGGAACGTCTGGTCGTTGGGGGAGTTGAGCGTGAACTTGACCGTGGTGTCGTCTACGGCCTCGACCGAGGCCATGTTGCCCAGCAGCGATGCGGGGCCGTTCGGGTCGTTGATGTCGACGATGCGCTGGAACGAGAAGGCGACGTCGGATGCCGTGAGGTCGTTGCCGTTCGCGAAGGTTAGGCCCGACTTCAGGGTGCACGTGTAGACCGTCGGCTCCGTGAAGTCGCACGACTCGGCGGCGTCGGGGGCGAGCTCGGTCGACCCGGCCGGGAAGTTGAGCAGGTACTGGTACACCTGCGTCTGGACCGTCATCGACCCGTTGTCGTAGGAACCGGCGGGGTCGATGGACACGACCTTGTCGGTGGTGCCGACGATCAGCCCCGTCGCCTCGTCGCCGGAACCACAGGCGACGAGGGTGGCGGCCGAGACGGCAGTGGTCAGCGCGATGGCGGCGCCGCGGCGCAACGACATACGAACTCCTCATGAGAACGGGCCCGCCCGTCGGACCCGAGTCCTCGGAACCGTAGCCAGCCGGACCGGTGCCTGGGGAGGCCTGCGAGGTTGCAAATGGGTGACGTAGGCAACTTGTCACCTCGGGAGGCACCCTTAGAGTGGCCCGGTGTCGAACGAGCCCGAGACGAGCAGCGCTTCGACGCTCCGCCGCGTCGTCGTGGTCGTCGTCGCCGTGGTCGCGACCGTCCAGCTGTTCGGGGTCACGTTCATCTCGATTCCTCCTCAGTCGGCTCCGCCCGGCACACGATCGGCCGCCGAGCTGGTGCTCAACTCGTACTTCGAGGAGGAGTGGAAGCTCTTCGCGCCGAGCCCCGTCAATGCCGACCGCGACCTGATGGTGCAGGCGGCGTGGCGTGACGGCGACGCCGTCACGACGGGGGAGTGGATCAACCTCACCGCGGTCGACGACTCGGTCGTGGCCCACTCGTTGGGCGCGCCTCGCTCGGCCTACCTGACGTCGCGGCTGGCCGGAGGTCTCGACGCGGTGTGGTCCAACGTCGCGGGCGACGTGCGGACGGGCGTCGCCGACGCGTCGTCGGAGTCCGAGCCGCTCGACGCCGCTGACCTGTCCGATCTCCTGGGTGCCGAGGACGTCACCGGCCCGGCCCGTGACCTCATCGTCGAGCGTGACCAGGGGGCCACGACGTACCTGACCGACGTCTTCCGGACGCTGGAGCCCGACCGAGACCTCGTGGCCGTGCGCTACGGGACTCGTCTGTCGACGGCGCCCAGCTGGGAGCAGCGCCACGAGGCAGAGAAGTCGGTGGGCGCGACGACCGAGGGCCCGTGGCGTGTTCCGGCGAAGGACGACCCCGAGCGTCGTCGCAGCATCGCCGCCTACCTGGAGCGCAACTCGTGAGCGCTGCCGCCGGGAGGGTGGCGCCGACGATCGACCGGATCGTCGACTCCCTGACCTCGCATCGCTGGTCGACCTATGGTCTCGCGGCGACGCGGATGACCCTGGCCGTCACGATCCTGCTGCAGCTCGCCGTCGGATTCGCCGACCGCCAGTACATCTGGGGCGTCGGGCACCGGTGGGCGGAGCCGTTCCACGAGCGCCAGGCCGTGCTGACCTGGCTGCCGTGGCTGCCGGCCGGCCCGGCCTGGGTCACGGACCTGGCCCTGCTCGCCTCGGTCCTCGCTGGTGTGGCGCTCCTGGTCGGCTGGCACACGCGCACCGCCTGCATCGCCACGTTCGTCCTGTGGGCGGTCATGATCGACGCGTCGCCGATCCTGCGATCCGGCGCCGAGGACGTCGTGCGGCTGGTGCTTTTCTACCTTTGCTTCAGCGACAGCGGTGCCGCCGGCTCCCTGGACGCGCGCCGTCGTCGCCAGCGCGACAGGCCGGCGCGGTCGTCCGAGTGGTTCACGATCCTGCTGAACAACGTGGCCGTCGTGCTGATCGCGCACCAGATCGTCATGATCTACGTCGGTTCGGCGCTCTGGAAGTTCGA
>JAHEXN010000127.1 GCA_023252095.1 Actinomycetes bacterium
GGCCGCCGCTCCCGAGGGTGTCGAGGTCGTCGACCAGCACCGTGAGCTCGCGGTCATCGCCGTCCAGGGCCCGCAGAGCGACGAGGTGCTCACGGCGCTCGGTCTCCCCGTCGACCACGAGTACATGTCGTTCGAGGCGGGCTCGATCGGCGGACACGAGTTCACGGTCTGCCGCACGGGCTACACGGGGGAGCGCGGCTACGAGCTCGTCGTCCCTGCAGCCGGCGCCGGCGCCGTGTGGGACGCGGTCCTCGCCGCCGGCGAGCCTCACGGCATCGCGCCCGCCGGGCTCGGAGCACGCGACACCCTGCGCACCGAGATGGGCTATCCGCTGCACGGCCACGAGCTGTCGACCGAGATCAGCCCCGTCATGGCCCGCACGGGTTGGGCCGTCGGCTGGAGCAAGCCGGAGTTCTGGGGCAAGGCAGCCCTCGAGCGCCAGCGCAGCGAGAAGACCGTGCGCACCCTGCGGGCCCTGCGGGCCGACGGTCGCGGCATCCCGCGCCCCGGCATGGTCGTGCGCGACGCCGGCGGCTCGGCGATCGGCGAGATCACCTCCGGCACGTTCTCGCCCACCCTGCGCCAGGGCATCGGCCTGGCCCTGCTCGACCCCGGCGTGCCGGAAGGCGCGCAGGTCACGGTCGACGTGCGCAAGCGCTCCGAGGCGTTCACGGTGGTCAAGCCGCCGTTCGTGAACCCTTCCACGAGCAGCTGACCCAGCCCCTCTTCACCGACATCGGGAGTTCGACATGACCTGGACCTGGAAGTACGAGGACTCCGACGGCAAGGACGCCGGCGTGTCCGCCGAGTTCGAGGCGCGCGGAGACGCGGAGTCCTGGATCGGCGAGGCGTTCGCCGACCTGGCCGACGACGGGGTCGCGCAGGTGCGCCTGTTCGAGGACGCGAAGGAGATCTACGGGCCGATGTCGTTGAGCCCCGGGGAGGAGTGACCACGCCGACCAGCAGGCCGCTCAGTAGCGGGTCTTGAAGTCCTCGCCGCGCTTGATCGCGGGCTTCGGCAGGCGCAGGCGGCGGACCTGGCTGCTGCGCAGGACCGCGTACGACGTCGTGCCCTTGAACGACGTGACGTCGGGGAAGCGCTCACGCAGGCCCTTCTTCAGGCTGCGGATCAGCAGGATCTCGTCGAACAGCGTGCCGACGATCGTGAACGCCCACAGCGCCGACACGGTCGAGGTCACGGCCGCCGGGTTCAGGAACTGCCCGCCGACGGTCGTGAGCAGCAGCATGAAGACGAGGATCGGGAGCAGGAACTCGGCGATGTTGTGACGACGATCGACGTGGTCGCGCACGTAGGCCTTGACGGGTCCCTGGTCACGCGCCGGGAGGTAGTCGCCGCGGCCCGAGTTCAGCGCCTCGCGCTGCTTCGAGCGGATCTCCTGACGACGGCGACGGTCCTGCTCGGCGCGCTGCTTGCGGGTCAGAGCCGGGCGACGCTCCTGACGACGGGCGGCCTCGGCCTCCTTGCGGCTCGGCGTGGGCCGGTTCTTGCGCTCGGGCGCGGGCGTCTGCTCGTCGGTCACGGCGTCACCCTACCGAGCAGGCCCCATCGACCGGTCCAGGTGTCACACGCCGACTTCCTCGGGCCCCGTACGCTGCTGTCATGGGGCTGTGGGACCGGATGCGGGGCATCGCCCGCTCACGTCGTGACGCGGGCGACGAGGGCTGGAGCGAGCGTATGGCCACGACCGTGCGCGACCAGCAGGCCACGCTCGCGCAGCTGCGCCGGGCGCTCGCCGACCTCTCGGTCAACCGAAGCCGTGTCGAGCTCCAGCTGAACAAGCTGCGGCAGCAGGCCGCCCAGCTCGACGCCGCTGCGCAGGAACGAGTCGCCGCCGGCGACGACGAGGGTGCGCGGTCCGCCCTGTCCCGCAAGGTCACGATGGAGAAGGCCATCGCCGACCTCGTCGACCGCCACGCGACCCTGCTGGCCGACGAGCAACGCCTCACCGGCACCGCCGACGAGGTGCAGACCCAGATCGACGACTTCCGCATCCGCAAGGACACCCTCGTGGCCCGGGAGTCCGCCGCCACGGCGAAGACCGAGATGCACCGCATCAACCGCGACAACGGTGCGATCTCCGGTGACCTCGACGACGTCGAGCGCCACACGCGCGAGGCCGAGGCCACCGCCGCGGCCTACGACGAGCTCGCCGATCCCACCGACGCCGCAAGCTGGGACCGTGCCTTCGGGGGCGGGTCCCTCGAGGGCGGAGCGTCGGACAACCTCGAGGAAGGTGGCACCCGTGGCCAGAAGTCGCTTCCGGAGTGACCGCGGCCTGACGCTGCGGATGGGTGGCGTCAGCTTCGGCCTCGGCCTGCTCTACGTCGCGTTCGCCGCCGTGCTCATCACGGTCATGGACGGGTCGGTCATCGCCCTCGTCATCGTGCTCGGCATCGGTTGGGGGCAGTGGTACTTCTCCGACACCCTCGCCCTGAAGTCCATGCGGGCCAAGGTCGTCGAGCCGCACCAGGCACCCGAGCTGCACGCCATGATCGACCGGCTCTGTGCCCTGGCCGACATGCCCAAGCCGCGTGTGGCGGTGGCCGAGACCGACATCCCGAACGCCTTCGCCACCGGCCGCACGCCGAACCACTCGGCCGTCTGCGTCACGACCGGCATCCTGCAGCGCCTCACGGCCGAGGAGCTGGAGGGCGTCCTCGCCCACGAGCTCGCCCACGTGGCCAACCGGGACGTCACGGTCATGACCGTCGCGTCGACCCTCGGCATCCTCGCCGGGTTCATCACCCGCTGGGGCATGTACTTCGGGGGCCGGAACAACAACCGCAACGGCGCGGTCGGCTTCCTGATCGTGTTCGTGGTCAGTCTCGTCGTCTACGCCATCAGCTTCGTGCTGACCCGCTCGCTGTCGCGGTACCGCGAGCTCAGCGCCGACCGCTCCGGCGCCTACATCACGGGCAAGCCGTCGCAGCTGGCCTCGGCGCTCAGCAAGATCTCGGGCGACATGGCCCGCATCCCGTCCCGCGACCTGCGCGACACCGGTGCCGTCAGCGCCTTCTTCTTCGCGCCGGCGCTCAACCGTGACTCGGTCTCGGCCATGTTCTCGACCCACCCGCCGCTCGAGAAGCGCATCGCGCAGCTGCAGCAGATCAGCCGCGAGCTCGGCGAGCACTGATGGGATTCTTCGACTCGCTGCTCGGCCGGAGCAAGCCGCCGCAGGCCGACCTCGACATCCTCTTCCAGGTGCCGCAGGCCGTCATCTCGCTCGAGACCCAAGGCTTCACGTTCACCGGCACCGGAGGTGTCTGCTTCCGCGACGTCGAGGGCAACGCCGACAACGTCTCGATCGACGAGGCCGAGCAGCTCGTCCGCCTCGACGGCAGCGCCACGGTCGAGCGCAGCGACGACGCGTTCGGATTCCACTGGATCTCGGTCACCCGGCCCGACGACGCACCCGGCCTCTGCACCGACCTGCACGCGGTCAACTCCGGTCTCGACCAGGCCGGGTTCGGCAGCTCGCTGCTGTGCTCGACGGTGGTCTTCACCACCCCGGCCGGGGGTCGCCTGGGGCTCGTCTACCTGTTCAAGCGCGGCACCTTCTACCCCTTCGCGCCGATCGGTGACCAGAAGCGCGACAACGCCGTCGAGCTGCAGGTCCGCGGCATCGTCGGCAACGACGTGCCGGTCGAGGCCGACCTGACCCGGTGGCTGGCGCTGTGGGGCGCACCGCACCTGTCCTGAGCCACGGTGTCCTTGTAGGTTGAGTGACGTGAGCCTCACGTCACTGACGACCGACGAGCTGTCCGCCTTCAAGGCCGAGCAGGAGGCTGCGTACGCGGCCCTGGGATCGGCCGGTCTCAAGCTCGACATCACGCGGGGCAAGCCCTCGCCCGAGCAGCTCGACCTCGCGTCGGGCCTGCTGTCGCTGCCCGGCGACGACTACCGCGCGGCCGACGGCACCGACACCCGCAACTACGGCGGGCTGCACGGCCTGCCGGAGCTGCGCAGCATCTTCGCCGAGCTCCTCGGCCTGCCGGTCGAGCAGCTGCTGGCCGCCGACAACGCCAGCCTGGCCCTCATGCACGACACGCTCGTGTTCGCGCTGCTGCACGGCACGCCGGAGTAGCCCACGCCGTGGGCCGGCCAGGACATCGCGTTCCTGTGCCCGTCACCGGGCTACGACCGGCACTTCGCACTCGCCGAGCACCTCGGCTTCCGACTCATCCCGATCGACCTTCACGACGACGGCCCGGACGTCGCCCAGGTCAGGCAGCACGCCGCAGACCCGGCGGTCAAGGGCATCTGGATCGTGCCCACGTACGCGAACCCGTCGGGGGCCGTCGTCAGCGAGGCGGTCGCCGCCGAGCTCGCCTCGATCGAGACCGGCGCGCCGGACTTCCGCATCTACTGGGACAACGCCTACGCGGTGCACCACCTGACGCAGGAGCGCGTCAAGACCCCCGACATCGTGGGGCTCTCGTCGGCCGCCGGGCACCCGAACCGCCCGCTCGTCTTCGCCTCGACGTCGAAGATCACGTTCGCCGGCTCCGGCGTCTCGTTCCTGGGGGGCTCGCCCGAGAACGTCGCCTGGTACCTGAAGCACCTCCAGGTCCGCACGATCGGCCCCGACAAGGTCAATCAGCTGCGGCACGTGCGTCTGTTGCGCGACGCCGACGGCGTGCTGGCCCTGATGGACCAGCACCGCGAGGTCCTCGCGCCGAAGTTCGCCATCGTGGAGCGCGTGCTCTCCGATCGCCTCGGCGAGCACGACGTCGCCACCTGGACGCAGCCGCGTGGTGGGTACTTCGTCAGCCTCGACGTGACCGACGGCACGGCGAACCGGGTCGTGCAGCTCGCGAAGGACATCGGCCTGGCGCTCACGCCAGCAGGGTCGTCGTTCCCGTACAAGACCGACCCGCGCGACCGCAACATCCGCATCGCGCCGTCCTTCCCGTCGTTGCCTGACCTCGAGGCGGCCATGGAGGCCCTCGCCACCTGCGTGCTGCTCGCGGCGGCCGAGAAGGCGCTCGCGGCCTGACATGAGGGTGCTCGTCGCGCCCGACAAGTTCGCCGGCACGCTGAGTGCCGCCGAGGCCGCCGCGGCGATCGCGGAGGGCTGGAACCGGCATGCGCCGGCCGACGTCGTCACGTGCCTGCCCGTCGCCGACGGCGGGCCGGGCTTCTCCAGCGTGCTGGCCGAAGCCCTCGGTGGTCGGGTCGAGGCCGTCACGGTGCGCGGTCCGCTCGGCACGCCGGTGCCCGTGGGCCTGGTCGTGACCACGGGTGCCGATGGTGCGGTCACGGTGCACCTGGAGTCGTCCCAGGCGTGCGGCCACGGCCTCGAGCCCGAGGTCGCGCCGCTGCGATCCTCCACGTTCGGCGTGGGCGAGGCACTGCGCGCCGCGCTCGACCTCCGACCGTCTCGTGTCGTCATCGGGCTGGGTGGCTCCGTCACCTCGGACGGCGGCGCAGGCCTCCTCGCCGCTCTCGGCGCCACCGCGGACGTCGACCTCGCCGGGGGACCGGATGCTCTGGACGGTGTCACGTGGGTCGACCTCTCCGCGGTCCGCGAGCGCGTGGACGGGGTCGAGCTCGTCGCCGCGATCGACGTTCGCGCGCCACTGCTGGGCATGTTCGGTGCAGCACGGACCTTCGGCCCGCAGAAGGGCATGGACGACGAGCAGGTCTGGCGGGTCGACCGCGTGCTGGACGGTTTCGTCGACGCCGTGTGCGGCTCCGCCCCGTCCGAGCGCCGGATCGCCGAGGCTGACGGGGCGGGCGCCGCCGGGGGACTGGGGTTCGCCCTGGCCGTCCTGGGCGCCGAGCTCGTGGCCGGCACCCAGGTCGTGCTCGACGCGATCGGCATCGACGCCCACGTGGCCGCCGCTGACCTGGTGGTGACGGGGGAGGGCGCCTACGACATCACCTCGCGCTCCGGCAAGACCGTCTTCGGGGTCGCCGAGGCGGCCGCGCGCCAGGCGCGGCCGTGCATCGTGCTGGCCGGCCGGGTCGACGTCGGCGCACGGGAGATGCGCGCGATGGGAGTGGAGTCCGCGTACGCGGTCGTCGACGCCGTGGGGGAGACGGCGGCACTCGAGGACGCGGCGACGCACCTGGCCGCACTCGCCGAGCGAGTCGCCCGCACGTGGTCGCCCTCGAGCTGAGGTCCGGCGCGTACGATGGAGGGGACCGGGAACAGATCCGTGCGGAGCACGGTTGACCCGATCAACACCTCGAACCCGACCGCAGGAGATGACATGACCGTCGAGAGCACCACCGACGTCGAGATCCAGTCCAGCCCCCCGGCCGACGGCATCACGCTCTCGTCCGTCGCGGCCGCCAAGGTCAAGAGTCTCCTCGAGCAGGAGGGTCGCGACGACCTCGCCCTGCGCATCGCCGTCCAGCCCGGTGGCTGCTCGGGCCTGCGCTACCAGCTCTTCTTCGACGAGCGCACGCTCGACGGCGACGAGATCCGTGACTTCGACGGCGTCAACGTCGTCGTCGACCGCATGAGCCTGCCGTACCTGCACGGCGCCACGATCGACTTCGTCGACACGATCGAGAAGCAGGGCTTCACGATCGACAACCCCATGGCCACGGGTTCGTGCGCCTGCGGCGACTCGTTCCACTAGGTCACCCCGAGGCCGCGCAGGCCTCCTCGGACGTCTTCCACGCGGGGGCGGGAGACATCACGTCTCCCGCCCCCGCGTGCGTCCGTCGGACCGTCTAGGCTCGCCCCATGCATCTCGCCATCGCCGGCTCGATCGCCGCCGACCACCTGCAGACGTTCGCCGGACGGTTCTCGGACTCGCTGGTCCCTGACCAGCTCGACAAGCTGTCGGTCTCGTTCCTGGTGCAGGACCTCGACATCCGCCGTGGCGGCTGTGCGGGCAACATCAGCTTCGCCCTGGCGAACCTGGGCCAGCGCCCCACGCTCGTGGCCGCGGTCGGACGCGACTTCGCCGAGCAGGGCTACCAGGCGTGGCTCGAGAAGTCCGGCGTCGACTGCTCGCGCGTGCACGTCTCGCCGTCGCTGCACACCGCGCTGTGCACCATCACGACCGACGAGGCCCACGCCCAGATCGTGACGTTCTACCCGGGCGCCATGGCCGAGGCCCGCTCGATCGACGTCGCGGCACTGCACGCCGAGGTGCCGATCGACCTGTTCCTGATCGGCCCCGACGACCCGGGAGCGATGCTGCGGCACACGCAGACGGCGCGCGAGATCGGCCTGCCGTTCGCGGCCGACCCCTCGCAGCAGCTCGCGTGGGCCGACGGCGACCTGATCCGCCAGCTGATCGAGGGTGCGGCCTACCTGTTCACCAACGACTACGAGGCCGCGCTCGTCGAGCAGAAGACCGGGTGGTCCGCCGCCGAGGTCAAGGCGGCCGTGGGCGTGCAGGTCATCACCCGGGGCAAGGACGGCGTCACGGTGATCGACGCCGACGGCACCCGCCTCGAGGTCCCCGCGATCCCCGGCGTCGTGGCGGTCGACCCCACGGGCGTCGGCGACAGCTTCCGTGGTGGATTCCTCGCGGGCCTGGCCGCGGGCCTCGACCTCACGACGTGCGCGCAGATCGGCAGCACGATCGCCGCCAGTGTCGTCGAGACCACCGGCACGCAGGAGTACGTGCTCGACCGGGAGGCGTTCCTCGCTCGCTTGGCGGGGGCGTACGGTGATGCCGCGGCCGAGCGTGTCGGTGCCGCCCTGACGATCTCCGACATCCTGTCGTAGATAGGGTGTCCTTACCTCCTGACGGGGTACCTGCTGGAGTAGTGTGCACCTGTCATCACGTGACGATCTTGAACCAGAAAGGCGCCCCGTGGGTCGATTGAAGTTGGCGGTTCTCGCCCTAGTTGCGGTCGTGTTGAGCGGCTGCTCTCCTGTCGACGACTCCGACATCAAGCGCCTGGCGCTTCCGGTGGCCGGCAGTGATCGAACCGAGCACGTCTGGAACCTCTGGCTCGGTGCCTGGACCGCGACGCTCGTGGTCTTCCTCCTGGTCTTCGGCCTGATCGTCTGGTGCATCTTCCGGTACCGCCGTCGCAGCGACGACGAGATCCCCGTCCAGATCCGGTACAACCTCCCGATCGAGGCGCTCTACACGTTCGCGCCGGTCATCATCGTGGCGGTCTTCTTCTTCCACACCGTGACGGCCCAGAACGCGATCCTCGAGAAGGTCGACGAGCCCGATCACACGATCGAGGTCGTCGGCTCGAAGTGGCAGTGGGCCTTCAACTACCTCGACGAGGACGCGACCAGCGGCGTCGACGTCTACGACTTCGGCACGCCCGACGCGCCGGCCGAGCTGTGGCTGGCCGTCGACGAGTCGGTGCGCTTCAACCTGAAGTCACCCGATGTCATCCACTCGTTCTGGATCCCCGAGTTCTACTTCAAGCTGGACGTCGTCCCGGGCAAGGTGAACTCCTTCGACGTCACACCGACGCGTGAGGGAACCTTCACGGGTCGATGTGCGGAGCTCTGTGGTCTGTACCACTCCCGGATGATCTTCAAGGTCAACGTGGTCTCGCGCGCCGAGTACGATGCCCACCTCGCCTCGCTCGAGACCGATGGCAACACCGGCCGCCCGACCGGCGCCGAGGAAGCCGACACGATCACCGGGCTTGATCCCGAAGGAGCCGAAGACTGATGGCCACGACCACCGCCGCGTTCGACACCGGTGAGCCGCACGTCGCGCCGGCCAGCGAGTTCGCCGGCAAGACGTTGCCGCAGAAGATCATCACGTGCCTGACGACGACCGACCACAAGGTCATCGGAAACATGTACCTGGTCACGTCGTTCTTGTTCTTCATCATCGGCGGCGTCATAGCGCTGGTGATCCGCGCCGAGCTGGCGCGCCCCGGCACGACCTTCGTCGACGACGAGACGTACAACCAGCTGTTCACGATGCACGGCACGATCATGCTGCTGATGTTCGCGACACCGCTGTTCGCCGGGTTCGCCAACGCGATCATGCCCCTGCAGATCGGT
>JAHEXN010000128.1 GCA_023252095.1 Actinomycetes bacterium
TGGCGCGGTGCACCGTGGCGGGCGGTGCCGCGAAGTCGCGGGTCGTGTGGATCGCGTGCTCGCCCTGCTTCTCGACGCGGGAGCCGTCGCGGACGTCAGAGGTCGTGGTCATGGTGTCTCCTGCTCGGTCGTGCTGGGTGGGGTGTCGCCACGACGCAGGATCGCGTCGAGGCGGTCGAAGCTGGCCGACCAGTACTCGCGGTACGAGCCGATCCAGCCCGCCGCCCCCTGCAACGGCTCGGCCTCGAGCCGGCTCAGGCGCATCGTGCCCTGACGGGAGCGGGAGACCAGCCCGGCGTTCTCGAGCACCTTGAGGTGCTTGGAGATCGCCGGCTGCGAGATCGCGAACTGCGCCACGAGATCGGTGACGCTGGCGTCGCCGTCGGCCAGGCACGCCAGGATGCCCCGGCGGGTCCGGTCGGCGAGGGCGCCGAACACGAGGTCGAGCTGGTCGTCATTTATCACCATCTAGTTATAGAACCGTATGATTATTCTTGTCAAGGCATCGTCGAGGGAGGACGTTCGACGTGGTGTCGGACAAACGGCCACGGACCAGGGCGGAGGGGTCGCCGGGGTGCCGGCGAGGACCAGGACCGATGCAATTCGGTAGCCAGGGCAGCCCGAACGCATCAACGTTCGCCGCCACGCCGTTTGGTCCGTGGCCGCTTGTCCGGTCCGACCTGGGTCGTCACCTGACCAGTGGTTTCGAGGCTCGCGCGCCAGAGCGCACTCGCACCTCAACCAACGGGTGGACCTGCAGGCGGCTCCCGCACTTCAACTGGCGGGTGCTGCAGCTTCGGGGAGGAGCCGTTCGAACGTCCGCGGGCGGATGCCGAAGCTGACGTCGGCCGTGAACACGACCTCGCCCGCGAGGTGCAGCTCGACCCGGTTGGCGTCTGCCGTCAGGTTGGCGGCGGTGCCCTCCGCGAGCCACCGGCGCTGCCCCAGCAACGTCACGAGGGCGACGAACGCGCCGTTGTCGCGCTGGCCCCGGAACACCACCGGCCCGGGCGCGGTGTCGCGGACCACGAGCGCCTCGCGGCTGAGTCCGGGCACGTCGAGGTCGACGGTGCAGCCGTGTCGGCCGAAGCTGAAGCGGTCACGGCCGCGCACCTCGACGTCACCGGCTGTCCCGTCGGCCAAGCGCCAGGACACCGTGAACATGCTCCGATTGTGACCGACACAGCGCCCGCTGTCCGGCGTTTCGCCTGAGATCCCGGCGATCGGGGAGCGTGTCAGATGCCGGGCACGGTGGCCGTGATGACCGAACCGTCGCCGCGCTGGCGCCCGGGCACCGGCATGGGCTGACCCGCGATGCGCGGACCCTGGTCGGCGAGCGGGACCGTGACGGGCGAGCCCTTCTCGACCACGACCGCCTCACCCCGGACCGAGATCTCCGCGGAGCCGCCGTCCTCGACCGTGAGCTCGACCTCGGTGTCACGCACCGTGACGCGGACCCGCGTGCCGCGCAACGTGACGCGATAGGTGAGCTCGTGCCAGCTCTCCGGCAGTCGGGGGTCGATCGTGAACACGCCACCGTGGTCGCGGAAGCCACCGAAGCCGGAGGCCAGCGCGCTCCACACGCCGCCCGTGGACGCGACGTGCACGCCGTCGGAGGTGTTGGCGTGACGGTCGGCGAGGTCGACGTACAGCGCTGACAGGAAGTAGCGGTAGGCGAGATCGGCGTACCCGACCTCGGCCGCGATGATCGACTGCACGACGGCCGACAGCGTGGAGTCGCCCGTCGTGATCGGGTCGTAGTACTCGAAGTCCGCGCGCTTCTGCTCCGGCGTGAACTGGTCGCCCTGCAGGAACAGCGCGAGCACGACGTCAGCCTGCTTGAGCACCTGGAAGCGGTAGATCACGAGCGGGTGGTAGTTGAGCAGCAGGGGCCGCTTGTCGAGCGGGGTGTTGTCGAGGTCCCACACCTCCCGGTCGAGGAAGTGGAAGTCCTGCGGGTGGATGCCCAGGTGCTCGTCGAACGGGATCGACATGTCGGTGGCGGCCTGCTCCCACGACGCGACCTCGTCGTCGGTGAGGTCGAGCCGGCGCACGACCTGCTCGTACTCGACGCCGTCACGCTCGGCGAGCTCACGGACCGACGCCGCGGCGCTCGCGAGGTTGAAGCGCGCCATGACGTTCGTGAACAGGTTGTCGTTGACGACGGTCGTGTACTCGTCGGGACCCGTGACGCCGTGGATGTGGAACGAGCCATCCTCCTCCGAGCGCCAGAACCCGAGGTCGACGAACATGCGGGCCGTCTCGACGAGGATGTCGATGCCTTCGCGCACCAGGAAGTCGGTGTCACCCGTGGCCTGCACGTACTTGTTCAGGGCGAACGAGATGTCGGCGTCGATGTGGTACTGCGCCGTGCCCGCCGCGTAGTAGGCCGAGGCCTCCTCGCCGTTGATCGTGCGCCAGGCGTAGAGCGCGCCCTGCTGGGCGAGCTCGCGGGCGCGCTTGCGGGCGGAGTCGAGCAGCGTGTAGCGGAACCGCAGGGCCGAGCGGGCGATCTGCGGGGTCGTGTACGTCAGGAACGGGAGCGCGTAGATCTCGGTGTCCCAGAAGTAGTGACCGCTGTAGCCCGAGCCCGTGACACCCTTCGCGGGGATGCCGTTGCCCTCGGCGCGGGCCGAGGCCTGCAGCACCTGGAACAGGTTCCAGCGCACGGCCTGCTGGACCTCGGGGTGGCCGGGAACCTCGACGTCGGAACGAGTCCAGAAGTCGTCGAGCCAGGCGCGCTGGTCGGCGTGCTGCTGATCGAGACCGTCCTCGCGCACGCGGTCGAGCGTGCGGCGGCAGCGGTCGATGAGCTCGCGCACCGGGACGCCGCGCGAGGTGTGGTACGCCACGACCTTGGTGAGCGTGATGGGCTCGCCGGGCTGGGCGTCGACCCGGAAGGTCATCTTGGCGAGGTCGTCCTCGACCGTGACCTGGGTCGTGCTCGGGTTGGCGGTCTCGAGCCGGTGATCGGCCGCGACCGCGAGCGTCATGCCACTGTCGTGGGTGCGGAAGCCGAGCTCGACGCGTCCGTCCTCGAGGCTCCCGCGACTGTGCTGCGGGTCGAGCACGCGCCGCTCGAGCGCCTCGGCCTTGCGGGGGTCGACGCCCTCGCCCATCGACTTGGAGCGCACGTGGTACTCGTCCTCACCGTCCTGACGGTTGAGGATCTGTGAGCTGATCGCGACCGGTGCGGCCGCGTCGAGCATCGTGACCTCGAACGTCATGACCGCCAGGTGGCGCTGCTGGAACGAGACCATACGGCTCGAGCGGATGCGCACCCGTTTGCCGGACGGCGTGCGCCACACGATCTCGCGGCGCAGGACGCCCTCGCGGAAGTCGATCGCGCGCTCGTACTCCAGGATGTCGGCGATCGGCAGGAGCAGCGGCTCGTCGTCGACGTACAGGCGGATGACCTTCGCGTCGGGCGCGTTGACGATGGTCTGACCCACGCGGGCGAAGCCGAACGCCTCCTCCGCGTGCCGGATGGGCCACGTCTCGTGGAACCCATTGAGGAACGTGCCGTGGGCGTGCGAGTCGCGGCCCTCCTCCACGTTGCCGCGCAGGCCGAGGTAGCCGTTGCCGACTGCGAAGAGGGTCTCGGTGACGCCGAGGTCGCTGGCGTCGTAGCGCCGTTCGACCAGGCGCCACTCGTCGACGGGGAAACGGGTGCGGTCGAGGTACTCGTGCACCGGGGGTGCCTCGTGCGAGGGGCTCATGCCGTGAGTTCTTCCAGGTCGTCGACGACGATGTCGGCTCCATGCTCCCGCAACGCCTCGGCCCCTGCGCCACGATTGACGCCCACGACGAGACCGAAGTCACCGGCAGCGCCGGCCTCGACCCCCGACAGGGCGTCCTCGAGCACCACGGATCGTTGGTGTGCGACGCCGAGCTGGTCGGCGGCGTACTCATAGGTGTCGGGCGCCGGCTTGCCCGCCAGACCTGCCTCGGCAGCGACGCCACCGTGCACGATGAGCTCGAACTCATGGGTCATGCCGGCGGCCTCGAGCACGGCCGGGGCGTTGCGCGAGCTCGACACGATCGCGCGCCGGACACCCTTCTCCTTGAGTGCCTCGACGAGGCGGACCGAGCCGGGGTAGGCCTGCACGCCCTCGTCGTGCAGCACCTCCAGGAAGACGTCGTTCTTGCGGTTGCCGAGCCCACCGATCGTGTCGGCGTCGGAGGCGTCGTCGTGCGTGCCCTCGGGCACCGTGATGCCGCGGGACTCCAGGAACGAGCGCACGCCGTCGTAACGGGGCTTGCCGTCGACGTAGCGGTGGTAGTCGGCGTCGGTGTACGGCTCGTCGACCCCCTGGGCGACCAGGAAGTCGTTGAACATCTTCGACCAGGCCCGCATGTGCACCTCGGCGGTCGGCGTGATCACGCCGTCGAGGTCGAAGAGGGCGGCGTCGTACTCGTTCCAGTCCACCCGATCAGCGTAGGTGGGGCGTGTGTCACGGACGTGAACCGGTGCACTCCCCTAGGCTCCAGCCATGACCGTGACGCGTGGACTCGGGGTCGACAGCGAGGTGGGTCGGCTGCGCACCGTCCTGCTCCACCGGCCCGGTGCGGAGATCGCCCGGCTCACTCCGCGCAACAACGACGCGCTCCTGTTCGACGGCATCCCGTGGCTCGGCCGCGCCCAGGACGAGCACGACGCGTTCGCCCAGGCGCTGCGCGACCACGACGTCGAGGTCCTGTACCTCGTGGAGCTCCTGCAGCAGACACTCGAGCTCGCCGTGGCCCGCGACGTCGTCATCGCGTCGACGACCGACGCGCTGCATCTCGGCGACGGGCTGCGCGCGTACCTGACCGGGTGGCTCGCCGACCTCCATCCCACCGAGCTGGCCCACGTCCTGACGGCGGGTCTGCGCAATGACGAGGTCCCGATCCGCACGCTCGTGACGAGCCTGCTCGCCCACGACGACTTCGTGATCGACCCGCTGCCCAACCTGCTCTTCACGCGCGACTCCTCGGTGTGGCTCCCCGACCGGGTCGCCGTCACGAGCCTCGCGATGCCGGCACGCGTGCGCGAGACGCAGCTGACCGGGCTCGTCTACGGGCACCATCCGCGCTTCGCCGGCGTGGAGCAGGTGCACGGCCCTGACCTCGAGCACGTCGAGGGCGGTGACGTGCTGCTCCTGGCGCCGGGCGTCGTGGCGATCGGCGTGGGCGAGCGCACGACACCCGCCGGGGCGGAGCGCTTCGCGCGCCAGGTGCTGGGCGAGGGCCTGGCCCACACGGTGCTCGCGGTGCCGATCGCCCAGGAGCGCGCGACGATGCACCTCGACACGATCGTCACGATGGTCGACGTCGACACCGTCGTGATCTTCCCGACCATGGCCGACGACCTCACCGCCACGACGCTCACGCTGGGCGACGGCGGCCTCGCGATCGGTCCGCGCGAGCCGTTCTTCGCTGCAGCCGCGCGGGCGATGGGTCTCGACGAGCTGCGCCGCATCGACACGGGTCTCGACCCCGTGACGGCCGAGCGCGAGCAGTGGGACGACGGCAACAACACGCTCGCGATCGCGCCCCGTCTCGCGGTGGCCTACGAGCGCAACGAGCACACCAACGCGCGGCTGGCCGAGCAGGGCATCGAGGTCGTCGCGATCAGCGGCAGCGAGCTCGGGTCCGGCCGCGGCGGCCCGCGCTGCATGTCGTGCCCCATCGCCCGCGACCCAGGGCCAACCCCCGCCAGCTGACGTCGCCCGCCCCAACCGACCGGCACGGATGCATCCGGGTCGCCCCAGCAACCCCCGCGCATCATCCCTGGTCCACCCGGCAACGCGCCGGCACCACAGCCACCCCTCCACCGTGGTCCATGCCGCTTGTCCTGCACCACCGGCCGCGGCCAGGTGCTCTCCCGTGCTCTCTAGTCGAGGAACGTGACCGCGTCGGTCACCGGGGCACGGTGCGAGCGGAAGGTGTTGCTCGGGTGGTCGGGGTCGGGCCAGCCGAACGAGATGCCGCACACGACGTGGCGGTCCTCGCCCCAGCCGAGGCGCTCGTGGAGCAGCTCCGACTTCATCGCGACCGCCGCCTGCGCGATCGTGGCGACGCCGTGCGCCCGCGCGGCCAGCAGGAACGACTGCACGTAGAGCCCGCAGTCGACGTACCCGTACGGACCAAGGCTCGCCGGGGCCGACACGATCGCGACGTGCGGGGCGTCGAAGAAGTCGAAGTTGCGCAGCATCTGCAGGGCCGAGGCCTGACGGTCGCCGCGCTCGACACCGACCGCGTCGTACAGCTGCAGGCCGACCTCGCGGCGACGTTCGGCGTGCACGCCCTCGTAGCCGGGCGGGAAGGCGATGTCGGGCGTGAGTCGCGGGTCGGACGCGAACGCCGACCGGAGCTCGTCGATGGCATCGCCGGAGAAGATCGCGACCTGCCACGGCTGGGTGTTGCACCACGATGGTGTGCGCTGGGCGGCCTCGACGACCTTCTCGATCGTGGTCCGCGGCACGGGCTCGGGGAGGTAGCCGCGGCAGCTCCACCGCTCCGCCAGCGCGCGGACCACGGTCAGGTCCGACGCGTCTCCTGCTGGTCCGGCCGATTCGTCTCGAGCCGCCATGGTCATCGTGCCACCACCACTGTCATGATGACCAGACTGCCACACGCGATCCACCTGGAGGACCCATGTCTCTGTCCGGAGTCACGATCATCATGTCCGGCGGAAGCCGCGGCATCGGCGAGGCGATCGCGGTGCGCGCGGCCCGCGACGGCGCGAACGTCGCCCTGCTCGCGAAGACCACCGAGCCGCACCCGAACCTGCCCGGCACGATCCACACCGCGGCCGCCGCGATCGAGGCGGCTGGGGGCAAGGCCCTCCCGCTGGTCGGTGACGTGCGCGACGACGCGTTCGTGGCCGATGCGGTCGCGCAGACCGCGGAGACGTTCGGCGGCATCGACATCGTGGTCAACAACGCGAGCGCGATCGATCTGTCGCGCACCGAGGACATCGCGATGAAGAAGTACGACCTCATGAACGACATCAACTGCCGGGGGTCGTTCCTGCTCAGCAAGACGTCGATCCCGTGGCTCAAGCAGTCGGCGAACCCGCACATCCTGACGCTGAGCCCGCCGATCAGCCTCGACCCGAAGTGGCACACGACCTTCACGGCCTACACGATCGCGAAGTTCGGGATGAGCCTCGTAACGATGGGTCTGGCCGGCGAGCTGCGCGAGGACGGCGTCGCCGCCAACTCGCTCTGGCCCCGCACCGCGATCGACACCGCCGCCGTGCGCAACGTCGTCGGGCCCGGCCTCAGCTCGAGCTCGCGCACGCCGGCGATCATGGCCGACGCCGCGTACGAGATCCTCACGCGCCCGAGCCGCGAGTGCACCGGCAACTTCTTCATCGACGACGACGTGCTGGAGGAGGCCGGCGTCACCGACTTCTCCGTCTACCTCAACGGCGGCAAGGAGGAGGACCTGGCGCTCGACTTCTGGGTCGAGCCCAAGGGCCCCCACAACCCCGAGCTCAGCCTGCACTGAGCCCGATCCCCTGCAGGGCTCAGGCGGGCGCTGCCCCGCGCTGGCGACCGAGGGGCACGACGAGCGGGGTGCCCGTGACGGGATCGGGCACGACCCGGCACGGCAGGCCGAACACCTCGTCGACGACATCGGCCGTGATGACGTCCTGCGGCGTGCCCTGCGCGACGACGTGGCCGGACTTCATCGCGACGATGTGGTGGGCGTAGCGGCACGCGAGGTTGAGGTCGTGCAGCACCATCACGACGGTCTTGCCGTGCACGTGGTTGAGCTCGTCCAGCAGGTCCAGGAGGTCGACCTGGTGGCTGATGTCGAGGAACGTCGTCGGCTCGTCGAGCAGCACGAGATCGGTGTCCTGGGCGAGCACCATCGCGATCCACACCCGCTGGCGCTGGCCGCCCGACAGCTCCGCGAGGGTGCGGTCGGCAAGCTCGGTCGTGTGGGTGGCCGCCAGGGCGATCTCGACGGCGGCGTCGTCCTCGGCGCTCCAGCGTCGGAACCAGCCCTGGTGGGGGTAGCGACCACGGCCGACGAGGTCGGCCACCGTGATGCCGTCGGGCGCCACGGGGTTCTGCGGGAGCAGGCCCATGACCCGGGCGATGTCGGCGCTCGCCCACTCCTTCAGCGGTCGCCCGTCGAGCTCCACGTGCCCCGTGCGCGGCTTGAGCAGGCGGGCCAGGCCGCGCAGCAGCGTCGACTTGCCGCACCCGTTGGCGCCGACGATGACCGTGACGAGCCCGTCCGGCACGACGAGGTCGAGCGAGTGCACGATGTCGACCCCGGAGTAGCCGAGGGTGAGCCCGCGAGCCCGGAGGTCGTGGTGACGCGACTCCGTGTCTGGCAGCGCCTCTGATGGGGCCTGCGTGTCGAGATCCGTCATCCTCCACGTCCTTCCCGGTTGACCGAGACGAGCAACCAGATGAGATAGGGCGCGCCGATCGCGCCGGTCACGACGCCCGTCGGCAGCTGGGCCGGCAGCGCGTGCTGGGCCACGAGGTCGGCGGCGAGCACGATGCTGGCGCCGACGAACGCCGCAGCCAGGAGCGCCGAGCTCCCCGCCCCCACGAGGCGCGACGCGATCGGCCCGGCGATCAGCGCGACGAACGCCATGGGGCCCGCGACCGCCGTGGCCAGGGCGATCAGCACGACCGCCGTGAGCATCAGCGCGAGGCGCATGGTCTCGACCCGCACGCCGAGCGCCTTGGCCGTGTCGTCGCCCAGCTCGAGCGCGGCGAGCTGGCGGGTCATGAGGAACACCGCCGGCAGCACGACCGCCAGGCTGAGGAACAGCACCCGCAGCTCGGTGTCGCCGGCCTGTCCCACCGCGCCGACGAGCCAGGTCATGGCCTCACGGGC